>NZ_DAOMPX010000006.1:0-119396 GCF_035445025.1 Citricoccus sp.
CAGACCATCGCCCGGCGCATGCGCGAGTCCCTGGACGTGTCCGCCCAGCTCACGCAGGTGCACGAGATCGACATGACCCGGATCGTGGCGCTGCGCAACCGGGCCAAGGGCAGCTTCCAGCAGAAGAACGGCGTGAAGCTGACCTTCCTGCCGTTCATCACCCAGGCGGTGGCGGAGGCGCTGAAGCAGCACCCGAAGCTCAACGCGGAGTACAACGCGGAGACCTCGGAGATCACCTACCACGACTCCGAGGACATCGCGATCGCCGTGGACACCGACAAGGGCCTGTTCGTCCCGGTGATCTCGGATGCCGGTGCGCTGAACCTCTCCGGTCTCGCCAGCAAGATCGCCGACCTGGCCGATCGCACCCGGAGCAACAAGATCTCACCCGACGAGTTGTCCGGCGGCACGTTCTCCATCACCAACTTCGGTTCGGTGGGAGCGCTGTTCGACACCCCGATCATCAACCAGCCGAACGTGGCCATCCTGGGCGTCGGCACCATCGTGAAGCGCCCCATGGTCATCACCGACCAGGACGGCAACGATGTCATCGCCATCCGCCACATGATGTACCTGTCCCTGACCTACGACCACCGCCTGGTGGACGGCGCGGACGCCGGACGGTTCCTGCAGACGATCAAGGCACGCCTTGAGGAGGGCGAGTTCGCCCACGAGCTGGGGCTGTAGGGGGTGGAGGTCCTCACCGCGATCATCGTCGCCATCCACATCATCTCCGCGGCGGCCATCGTCGGCGGCTGGCTGGCCCACTTCAAGAACCCGACCATCACGACGTCGCAGTGGTGGGGTTCACTGGGCATGATCGTCTCCGGCCTGCTGCTGTTCGGGTTCGCCGAGATGGGTGACGGTCCCGTCGACCGGATCAAGCTCACCGTGAAGCTGGTCATCGGCCTGGCCGTGTTCGTCGCCGCCCTGCTGGGCCGCCGCAAGGAGAACAGGGGTGAGCCGGTGCCCACCGGTCTGGCCCATGCCGTGGGTGGCCTCGGACTGATCAACATCCTCGTGGCCGTGCTGTGGCAGGACTACTCCGTCTGACCACCCGTCGTGCGTTCGCTGCGCCCGTCGCAGCGGACGCACCACCTCGACCAGGGCGCCTGTCCGGGATCTCCCGGGCAGGCGCCCTCGTCGTCGGTCACCGCTCCGGGCCCCGTCCCTCGACGATCCGCTCGACGCGCCAGCCGGGGCCCGTCCGGACCAGTTCGGCCGTGAACCGTTCCTCGGTGGAGCGCGTCACCTCGTCGACGGTCCGTCCGGCGGTCGTCACCGTCCGGTAGGGACTGATCGTCAGCGTCAGGGGTACCCGGGCCTCGTCCGGGCCGGTGCGGTCGACCGGCCCGGAGACGGCCGTCCGCAGCGCCAGGTCCTCATACCGCAGGCCGCGGCTGTCCAATTCGTCGAGCAGCCTCAGGTCCGCCTCGTAGGCCGGTGAGTCCGGCAGGCTGTAGGCGCGGACATCCTCCCGGTCCAGCGAGGCCAGAGCCCGCGCCCGGGCCGGTCCCAGGGTGCGCGCCGCCTCCGCCACGTCGCTCGTACCCCCGCCGTCCCGAGGGCCCGTCGTGCCGGAGGGGCCGGTGATCGAGGGGCCGGGGGGCGAGGGGGACGGCGTCCCCCTCAGGCCAGTCGTCGCGGGATCGCTGGCCGCTGCCCCGGCGGGGCCGGGCGTCGGGGCGGACACCGGGGGATCTGCCCCGATCCCGACCACGCCGGTGGCCAGGACACCGCCGGCCACCGCCAGCGCCGCGCCGGTACCCGCGGCCCACAGGACGGGCCGTCGCCGCCGTCGTGCGGGCTCGGTGCGATGGCGCGTGGGCAGCTCCATGGCCACGTCCGGGCTGGCCGACGGGTACAGGTCCACCGGTTCGGCGGTGGCCCAGCGATAGCAGGCCAGGGCGAAACGTTCGGCGCTGGGCCTGACCCCCGGGTCCTCGGCCAGCCCTGCCTCCAGGAGCGAGACGACCTCGTCCGGGATGTCCGGGACCACCAGCGGCAGCGGGGCGCGGGACGAGGTGCGGGCCGGGGCCCGTCCGGTCAGGGCATACCATCCGACGGCCGCCAGCGAGTAGACGTCCGCGGCCGGGTCGAGCCCACCGTGCCCGTCGTCGGGACCGTCCGCGATCTCCGGGGCGCAGAAACCCGGAGTGCCGGTCCGGACAGATGCCCCGCCCAGCAACCGGGACGACCCGAGGTCCGAGACCGCCGGACGTCCCTGGACGGTGAAGAGGATGTTTCCCGGCGAGAGGTCACCGTGGACCACACCGAGCCCGTGCAGGGCCTGGAGGGCCTGCGCCACGGGCACCAGGACGGTCACCACCTGGCCCACCGGCAACGGGCCCGCGGCCCGGACCAGGGAACCCAGGGAACCGCCGGCGTGGTACTCGCTCAGCAGTCCCGGTCCCCGGTCGGTGGACACGACCCCCAGCGGTCGCACCACGTGCTCGTGCCTCAGCTCGCCCAGCGCCCGCAACTCGACGTCGAGCGAGGCCGCGGGCGCCTCGGCCGATCGGTCCGGGAGCTTCAGGGCGGCCTGCCCGCCCCGGCCGTCCTCCACCAGCCAGACCGTCGAGCTGCCTCCACGGCCCAGTTCACGCCGCACCTGCCACCCCGGGACCGTGGGGGTGTCCCCTGGTGTGCCCATGCTGTCCGGTCCCCTTCCCGTTCCATCCGCCCCGCCGTCCGGTGCGCTTCCGTGCACTCCCGTGCGCCGTCCTTCCATCGTGCCGCGTTACCCCGCATGGCGTGGCGGGTTATCCACAGGTCCGGGGTGCGAGGCTAGAGTGGACGCATGTCCGCGTCGACCTACCCGCCGTTCCGCGTCCTGGGCCTGTCCCCGGACACCGTTGACTACCAACGGGCGTGGGACCTGCAACAGTCGTTGCACGCCGACGTCGTGGACGGTTCCTCGGCCGGCGCCGTGCTGCTGCTGGAACACACCGCGGTCTACACCGCCGGCAAGCGCACCGAGCCCGCGGACATGCCCGATGACGGCTCGTCCGTGGTCCACGTGGACCGCGGTGGCAAGCTGACCTGGCACGGCCCCGGCCAACTGGTCTGCTACCCCGTGGTCCGGCTCGCCGACCCCTCCGCCGTCCGGGAGTACGTCTGGTTCCTGGAGGAGGTCCTCATCCGGACGCTGGCCGGTTACGGACTGACGGGTGAACGGGTCGACGGCCGGTCCGGGGTGTGGATCCGGGGCGGGACCGACGCCGACGGCAGGCCCCTGCCCGATCGCAAGATCGCGGCCATCGGGCTGCGGGTCAACCACGGGGTCTCCATGCACGGGTTCGCCCTGAACTGCGACAACGACCTGACCCCCTACGACCACATCATCGCCTGCGGCATCACCGACGCAGGATCCACCACCATCGCGGCCGAGACCGGACAGGACGTGTCCCCCGCCGACGTCGTGACCGCCGTGATGGAGCACTTCACCGCCCTGGCCCCGGAGCACCTCGCCCCCGTGTCCTCGGCCCTCCTCGCCGCGGGCGAGGGAATCGACTCCCCCCTGCTGGAAGGAACATCCAAGTGAGCGCATCCCCCGACGGCCGCCGACTGCTGCGCGTCGAGGCCCGGAACTCCGAGGTCCCCGTGGAACGCAAGCCCGACTGGATCAAGGCGAAGGTCGAGATCGGGCCGGAGTACATCCAGCTCAAGAACAAGGTCAAGTCCTCCGGCCTGCACACCGTGTGTGAGGAGGCCGGCTGCCCGAACATCTTCGAGTGCTGGGAGGACCGGGAGGCCACCTTCCTGATCGGCGGTGACGTCTGCACCCGTCGCTGTGACTTCTGCGACATCGCCACCGGCCGCCCCAACCCGCTGGACCTGGACGAGCCCCGCCGGGTGGCGGAGAACATCCGCGAGATGAACCTGCGCTACACCACGGTCACCGGCGTGGCCCGGGACGACCAGAAGGACGGTGCGGCCTGGCTCTACGCCGAGACGATCCGGAAGATCCACGAGCTGAACCCGAACACGGGCGTGGAGATCCTGCCCCCGGACTTCGGGGCCGACCCGGACCTCGTCCAGGTCGTCTTCGACGCCCGGCCGGAGGTCTTCGCCCACAACCTGGAGACGGTGCCGCGGATCTTCAAGCGCATCCGCCCGGCGTTCACCTACGAGAAGTCCCTGCGCGTGCTGACCATGGCCAAGGCGGACGGGCTCCTCACCAAGTCCAACCTCATCCTGGGCATGGGTGAGGAGGACCACGAGATCGACCAGGCGCTGCTGGACCTGCACGAGGCCGGTTGCGACATCATCACGATCACCCAGTACGTGCGTCCCTCGAAGCTGCATCACCCGATCGACCGCTGGGTCAAGCCGCAGGAATTCGTGCACTGGTCCGACCGGGCCGAGGAGATCGGCTTCGCCGGCGTCATGGCCGGTCCCCTGGTCCGGTCCTCCTACCGGGCCGGCCGGCTGTACGCCTCTGCCATGCGCAAGCTCGGACGGCCCATGCCCGAGCACCTCGCCCACATCGAGGACAACGGCAGCACGCGGCAGGAGGCCGCAACCCTCCTTGCCGGCCGGTAGACTTAGCGCCACTATGGCCAAGAGCACAGATCCCGCAGCATCCTCGTCCTCGACCCGTGACGCCCTGAAGGCGGTCAAGGCCGCCCAGCGTGAGCGCCGCCTCCAGGAGCGCGCCAGCGCCAAGGCGAACAAGGCCGAGAACAGGGCCCGGAAGAAGGCCACCAAGAAGCCCGGCGTCTTCAAGCAGATGGGCGAGGTCTTCTCCATGACCCGCGCCCACGACCCCAAGGTCGTGCTGTGGATGTCGCTGGCCTTCGTCGGTGCCCTCGTCATCGGCCTCATCGTCGGCCTGCTCCTGAACAACTGGATCACGTGGCTGCTCATCGCCATCCCGTTCGGCCTGCTGGCCGCCGTCATCATCATGAACCGGATGGCCGAGCGCGCCGCCTTCGCCCGCATCGACGGCCGCCCCGGCGCCGCCGGCGCGGCCCTGTCCACCCTGCGCCGCGGCTGGATCATCCCCGAACAGCCCGTGGCGGTGAGCCCCAAGACCCAGGACGCGGTCTTCCGCGCGGTGGGCCGTCCCGGCGTCGTGCTCATCACCGAGGGTCCGACCAACCGCGTGCGTCCCCTGGTGGAGAAGGAGCGGCGCAACATGCAGCGCTTCCTGCCCAACGTGCCGATCCAGGTCCTCGCGACCGGACACGGTGAGGGCCAGGTCGAGCTCCAGGACCTGGCCAAGACCCTCAAGCGCATGAAGAAGACCCTGACCAAGCAGGAGGTCCAGGCCGTGGACAAGCGCCTGGCGGCGCTGGGTTCCGCGAAGATGCCGATCCCGAAGGGCATCGATCCCTACCGTGCCCGGCCGGACCGCAAGTCGATGCGCGGCCGATAAGGCCTCCTGACCCGAAGCGACGGACCCCGGATCTCGAGCGTCCTGGAACCCGCACGTCCGGGTTCCAGGAATCTCAGGACCCGGGTCCCCTCGTCCCCGGATCCCGGGGAACCTCACATCCGGATCTGGACGGTTCCGGCGGCCCGGTCGTGCAGTCCACGGCCGTCGCCGTCGATCACCAGCGGCGGGACGATCAGGCAGAGCAGCACCGTGCGCAGCAGGGCCTTGGGCAGGCCGGTCATGGCCCCGCCGACGCGGACGACCTGGATCCGGACCAGGCGCTTGCCGATCGTGGTGCCCAGGAGGCCGACGCCCAGCACCTGCAGGACGACGAACAGGCCCAGCGTCACGAGGCTGTGCCCCTGGAACCACACGGCGGACAGCACGGCGGGGATGAACCAGTCGATGACCAGGGCCAGCACCCGCCGGCCCCATCCGGCCATCGCCGTCGGTCCCTCCTCGGCCAGTCCGAGGCGTTCCCCGGGCCACTTGCCCAGCTGTCCGGACCGTTCGGTCCCCCCGACCCACCCGGCCATGTCCCGCCGGGTGATGAGGCGCTCGTCGGCGGGCTCCGCAGCGGGTCGCGGACGGTCGTCGCGGGGCTTCCCGGACGTCCCCGTCGAGGAGGCGCCTGCGCCGGCGGAGGACCTGTTCTTCTTGGATCGAGCCACCGTCCCACTCTACCGAGTCGGCCCGTCCGCGTCCGCCTGCCACCGCGGTGACGGCCACCGCGGACCCAGGCCGCGGTGGCCGTGTTACACGCCCGAAACACGACCGTCACCGATGATTCACGGCATGCCGATAGGGTGAACCCATTCGCAACGATCCACCGAGGAGCGCCCGCATGTTCACTTCCGTCCAGGAAGCCCTGCAGTTCATCCAGGAAGAGGACATCGTCTTCATCGATGTCCGCTTCACCGACCTGCCCGGGGTCCAGCAGCACTTCAACCTGCCGGCCAAGGCCGTGGACGAGGACTTCTTCACCGATGGCCAGCTCTTCGACGGCTCGTCGATCCGTGGCTTCCAGGGCATCGCCGAGTCCGACATGCAGCTGATCCCGGACGTGGCCACCGCCTACGTCGACCCCTTCCGGGTCGAGAAGACCCTGGTGATGAACTTCTCCATCGTCAACCCCCGGACGGGTGAGCCGTACCACCGCGACCCGCGCGGTGTCGCCCAGCGCGCCGAGGAGTACCTGGCCTCCACCGGCATCGCCGACACGGCGAACTTCGCCTCCGAGGCCGAGTTCTTCATCTTCGAGGACGTCCGGTACCAGTCCACGCCCAACCACAGCTTCTACTCGGTCGATTCCGACGAGGCCTGGTGGAACTCCGGTCGCGCCGAGGAGGGTGGCAACCTATCCCACAAGACCGGTGTCAAGGGCGGTTACTTCCCCGTCTCGCCGGTCGACAAGCAGGCCGACCTGCGCGATGCGATCTGCGTGGCCCTGGACGAGGTGGGCCTGGAGGTCGAGCGGTCCCACCACGAGGTCGGTGCGGCCGGCCAGGCGGAGATCAACTACCGGTTCAACACGCTGACCCACGCGGCCGACGACCTGCAGAAGTTCAAGTACGTCGTGAAGAACACCGCGGACGCCTTCGGCAAGACCGCGACCTTCATGCCGAAGCCCGTGTTCGGTGACAACGGCTCGGGCATGCACTGCCACCAGTCGCTGTGGAACGCCGGCGAGCCGCTGTTCTACGACGAGAAGGGCTATGCCAACCTCTCGGACACCGCCCGCTGGTACATCGGCGGCCTGCTGAAGCACGCCTCTGCCATCCTGGCGTTCACCAACCCGACGGTGAACTCCTACCGGCGTCTGGTGAAGGGCTTCGAGGCCCCGATCAACATGGTCTACTCCCAGGGCAACCGCTCGGCGGCCATCCGCATCCCGATCACGGGCTCCAACCCGAAGGCCAAGCGCCTCGAGTTCCGCGCCCCGGATCCGTCCAGCAACCCGTACCTGGCCTTCGCCGCCCAGCTGATGGCCGGCCTGGACGGCATCCGCAACCGGATCGAGCCGGCCGAGCCGATCGACAAGGACCTCTACGAGCTGCCCGCCGAGGAGGCCGCGACCATCCAGAAGGCACCTGCCTCGCTGGAGGAGGCCCTGCGCGCGCTCGAGGAGGACCACGAGTTCCTCCTGGCCGGTGATGTCTTCACCGAGGACCTCATCGAGGCCTGGGTCTCCTACAAGCGTGAGCACGAGATCCTGCCGCTGTCGATCCGCCCGAACCCCTACGAGTTCGAGCTCTACTACGGCGTCTAGCCTGGTCGCCGGTCGCTGAGGGCCTCGGCCCGCACAGAGTCCGCACGAGTGCCCGCCCTGTCGAGGGGCGTCTCGTGCGGGCTCTTCCGCGTTGAGGGGAGAGGTACGTCCCGGCGCCCCTGACCTCGGGTCAACGCGGACCGGGGGAATAGATTCCCCCCGGCGTCGGCTGTGCCTGAGCGATGTCCCCTCGTGAAAGGCCCCTCGTGAGCTACCCCCTGTCGATCCTCGACCTGTCCACCGTCCTGCCGGACCAGTCCGTCGCCGAGGCGGTGGCCGCCACCGTGGACCTGGCACGGGCGGCCGAGGAGCAGGGGTTCGCCCGGATCTGGTTCGCCGAGCACCACAACTTCCCCTCCATCGCCTCCTCGGCCACCTCGGTGCTGATCGCCCACGTCGCCGCGAACACCTCGAGCATCCGCCTGGGTGCCGGAGGCATCATGCTCCCCAACCACTCGCCGCTGGTGATCGCCGAGCAGTTCGGCACCCTGGCCGAGATCCACCCGGGCCGGATCGACCTGGGACTGGGGCGGGCCCCGGGCACGGACCAGCGGACCATGATGGCCCTGCGGCGCGAGCCCTCGGCGGCCGACACGTTCCCCCGGGACATCAAGGAGCTGCAGGGATACCTCAAGGGCGAGTCCATGATCCCCGGGGTGGACGCCTATCCGGGCAAGGGGACCGACGTCCCGCTGTTCGTGCTCGGCTCCTCCCAGTACGGGGCGCAGCTCGCGGCCGCCCTGGGGCTCGGGTACGCCTTCGCCTCGCACTTCGCCCCGCAGATGCTCGAACACGCCGCCCGCATCTACCGGGAGTCGTTCGAGCCGTCCGAGGACTACCCGGAACCGCACTTCATCGCCGCGCTGAACGTCATCGCCGCCGACACGGCCGAGGAGGCCCAGCGGCAGTTCGAGCTCTCCCAGCGGTTCCGCATCCGGCAGATGCTCGGCCGGGGACGGGACCTCACCGAGGAGGAGGTCACCCTGCTGATGCACTCCCCCGCCGCGGAACAGGTGCTCTCGATGACCAAGTACACGGCCGTCGGCACCGTCGAGACCGTCCGGGACTACCTGGACCGGTTCAGGGAGCGCGTCCAGGCGGACGAGCTGATCATCACCAACGCGGCCCCGGACCTCGAGGCCCGGCACCGCACCCTCCAGCTGCTCGGGGAGAACGTCATGGTCCGCGGCTGACCCGCCGGACGGGACGTCGGCACGGCTCAGGCCCCGTAGAAGTGCTTCTCGAACACCTGGCGGGCGTGCCGGGTGCACCGGAGGTAGTCCTCCTCCAGCCCGGCGGCGTTGCCGGGCTCGTAACCGCACCACCGCGCGATGGCCTCCAGGTCCTGGCGCTTGGTCGGCAGCACGTCCGAGTTCTTGCCGGACCACACCACGATCCCGGAGCGGATCCTCGAGGCCAGCTGCCACGCACGGTGCAGCACCTCACCGTCCTCCGCGGGCAGCAGGCCCTCCGTCACCAACGCCTCCAGCGCGGACATCGTCCCGGTCGTCCGCAATGACGCGCGGGTGTCCGCGTGCTGCAGCTGGAGGGTCTGGACGAGCCACTCGACGTCGGACAGCCCGCCCCGGCCGAGCTTGAGGTGCCGGGCGGGGTCCGCGCCCCGTGGCAGCCGCTCGGACTCCACCCGGGCCTTGATCCGGCGGATCTCCCGGATGGCCGTGGGACCGGGATCCCCGGCGTAGCGCACGGAGTCCGCCCATGCGATGAAGTCCCGGGCGAGTCCGGGGTCGCCGGCGACGGCCCGGGCCCTCAGCAGGGCCTGGACCTCCCAGGTGTCCGCCCAGCGCCGGTAGTACTCCTGGTAGGACTCCAGGGACCGCGCCAGCGGCCCCTTCTTGCCCTCGGGACGCAGATCGGCGTCCACGATCAGTGGCCGCTCCGCCAGCACGGGCGGGCGGCACGGCTTGGTCAGCAGGGAGCTCACCTGCTTGGCCAGCTCCACGGCCTGCCGCTGGGCCGCGTCGGGGTCGGCACCGGCCCGGGGGCGGTGGACGAACATCACGTCCAGGTCCGATCCGTAGCCGATCTCCTGGCCGCCCTGGCGGCCCATGGCGACCAGGAGCAGGTCGGTGAGTTCCCCGGCCTCGTCCTGGCGGGCCTCGGGGTGGCCGAACATCGTGTTCTCGGCCACGTGCAGGGCGCCGAGGACGGCGGCCCGGTCCGCGTCGGAGAGGGCATGCCCGACGGCGTCCTGGTCCAGCAGTCCGGCGGCGTCGGCGATCGCGGTGCGCAGGATCTCGCGCTGCCTGATCAACCGGATCTGCCGCATCGCCTCGTCACCGTCCGGGTGGCGGGCCATCTTGGCCCGGATCTCCTGCCACTGCGCCTCGAACGGCATCGGCTGCAGTTCACGGTCCCGGCCCAGCCAGGCCGCGGCCTCCGGCAGGTGCTCGAGCATGTCGCTGATGTAGGAGGAGGAGGACAGCACATGGCACAACCGCTCCGCCGCCGCGGAGGAGTCCCGGAGCATACCCAGGAACCAGGGTGAGGAACCGAGGGACTCGGACAGCCTCCGGAAGGCGAGCAGGCCGCCGTCGGGGTCCGGTCCGTTCGCCAGCCAGCCGAGCATGACCGGCAACAGCTGCCGCTGCAGGGACGCGCGCCGGGACACGCCCGTGGTGAGGGCCTCGATATGGCGCAGGGCACCCGACGGGTCCAGGTAACCCAGGGCCGAGAGCCGCTCGCCCACCGCCACCGGGGTGAGGCGGACCTCCTCGGCGGACAGGGCCGCCGTGGTGGACAGCAGCGGACGGTAGAAGATCTTCTCGTGCAGGGCCCGCACGTCCTTGCGGGTCCGCTTCCACACCGCCGTGAGGGCATCGGCGTCGGACGGGCCCGGTTCCCCCGGACCCCGGGAGGAGCGGGCCAGTACCCACCGGGCACGGGGGCGGTCCGGCATCAGGTGGGTGCGGCGCAGGTGCACCAACTGGATCCGGTGCTCCAGCAGGCGCAGGAACCGGTAGGCCGCCGCGAAGGACTGGGCGTCCTTGCGGCCGATGTAGGAGCGCCGTTCCAGGGCACGGATGGCGCTCTGGGTGTTGCGGACCCGCACGGACTCCTCGGTCTTGCCATGGACCAGCTGCAGCAGCTGGACCGTGAACTCGACGTCCCGGAGCCCGCCGGAGCCCAGCTTGATCTCACGGTCCCGGTCCTGGTGTGCGATGTTGTCCAGCACGCGGCGGCGCATGCCCTGGACGGAGGACACGAAGCCCTCCCGCTCCGAGCTCGTCCACACCAGGGGCCAGATCGCGTCGATGTACTCCTGGCCCAGCTCCGGCAACCCGGCGATCGGCCGGGCCTTGAGCAGGGCCTGGAACTCCCAGGTGTGGGCCCAGCGGCGGTAGTACTCGGCGTGGGAGTCGACCGTGCGGGACAGCGTCCCGTCCTTGCCCTCCGGACGCAGGTTGGCGTCCACCTCCCACAGTCCCGGCTCGGGCGCCGCGGCGGTGACGTACCGGGAGATCCCGGCGGCCAGGGCGGTGGCGATGGTCGCCGACCGGTGCCCGTCGGCCAGGGTCGAGGAGTGGACGAAGATCACGTCCACGTCCGAGATGTAGTTCAGCTCCCGGGCCCCGCACTTGCCCATGCCGATGACCGCCAGGCTGACGCTGCGCGCGTCGTCGCCGTACTGCTCGGCGGCGTCCGCGCGGGACACCGCCAGTCCCGCCTCGATCGCGGCGCCGGCCAGGTCGGACAACCACGCCGAGACCTTCGGCTGGATGCCCTGGGGATCCGGGTCGGTCAGGTCCTGCAGGGCCAGGGCCGTCAGCTGGCGGCGGTACGCGATGCGCAGCGCGGCAGCGGCCTCCTTGCCCCGCAGCCCGGCCACCGGCTCGGGCACCGAGGGGTCCGCCTCCACGGCCGCCAGCAGCAGGTCCCGGAGCGTGGAGGACTCGGAGTCCAGCCCCTCCGGGCCGAGCACGGGGGCCGTGGCCGCGGCCTGCGTGGGGTCGGTGAGCAGGTCGACGTGGTCCGGCCGGCGGATCAGGAACTCCCCCAGTGCCTCCGAGGAGCCCAGCAGTCGCGCCAGGGCCAGGGACCGGTCGGGGTCGTCCAGCACGCCCGCCGTCCCCGGGGCCCGGTCCAGGAGACGGACCAGGAGGATCAGGGCCTGGTCGGGATCCGGGGCGTCGGCCAGGATCCCGAGCAGCGTCTCGTGGTCGACCCGGTCGAGCTCGCTCGAGGCCAGCAGCGTGCGAGCGCGGTCGAGGTCGGTGAACCCAGTCCCGATGAGCACGCCCCGGCTGAATCCGCCGGCCTCGGCCGGGGAACCGGCCGGGACCGGTATGCCGCTGCGATTCGCGCTGCGGGCGGCAGGGGCGCTGCTTCCGGGGGTGGAGGGTCGCATCGGGCTCTACAGGATGCCGAGGTACCGCTGCAGTTCGTAGGGGGTGACCTTGATCCGGTACTCGTCCCATTCCTGGCGCTTGTTGCGCAGGTAGTTCTCGAACACCTGCTCCCCCAGCACCCCGGCGACGAACTCGGACTCCTCCATGATCCGCAGGGCATCGTGCAGGGTGCCCGGCAGCGGATCGTGCCCCAGGGCACGGCGTTCCATGGCGGTCAGGGCGTTGACGTCCTCCGCCGCCGCCTCCGGGAGTTCGTACTCCTCCTCGATCCCCTTCAACCCGGCCGCCAGCAGGACGGCGTAGGTGAGGTACGGGTTGGCGGAGGCGTCGATGCCGCGGTACTCCACGCGGGCGGACCCCGCCTTGTCCGGCTTGTACAGGGGCACCCGGACCAGGGCGGAGCGGTTGTTGTGACCCCAGGAGACGTAGGCGGGCGCCTCGCCACCGCCCCAGAGACGCTTGTAGGAGTTGACGAACTGGTGGGTGATCGCCGTGATCTCCACGCTGTGGTGCAGCAGTCCGGCGATGAACCGGCGGGCGGTGGTGGACAGGTGGAACTCCGCACCGGGCTCGAAGAAGGCGTTGGAGTCACCCTCGAAGAGGGAGAAGTGGGTGTGCATCCCGGAGCCGGCGTGGTCCCCGAAGGGCTTGGGCATGAACGTGGCGTAGTTGCCCTGTAGCTGGGCCACCTCCTTGATGACCGTGCGGAACGTCATGATGTTGTCCGCCGTCTGCAGCGCGTCCGCGTACCTCAGGTCGATCTCGTTCTGGCCCGGTCCGGACTCGTGGTGGCTGAACTCCACGGAGATCCCGATGGCCTCCAGCATGTTCACCGCGTGGCGGCGGAAGTCCGTGGCCACCCCGCCGGGCTCGTGGTCGAAGTACCCGGCCTGGTCCACCGGGACCGGTTGGCCGTCCGGCCCCGGTTCCTTCGAGGCCAGCAGGTAGAACTCGATCTCCGGGTGCGTGTAGAAGGTGAAGCCCATGTCCGCGGCCCGGGACAGCTGGCGGCGCAGCACGTTCCGGGGATCCGCCGCGGACGGTTCGCCGTCCGGGGTGAGCACGTCGCAGAACATCCGCGATGTCGGCTCCTCCTCACCGCGCCAGGGCAGGATCTGGAAGGTCGAGGGATCCGGCTGCAGCAGCATGTCGGACTCGAAGATGCGGGTGTAGCCGTCGATGGAGGACCCGTCGAAGCCCAGCCCCTCCGCGAAGGCCCCCTCCACCTCGGCGGGCGCCAGGGCCACGGACTTCAGCGTCCCGGTCACGTCGGTGAACCACAGGCGCACGAACCGCACGTCCCGGTCCTCGATGGTCCTGAGTACAAACTCCTGTTGGCGATCCATCGTTCGTGGCTGCCTCCTGTCGGATCGGGACGTTGGCTCCACTGTAGCGGTGGGAGCACTCCCGTGCGCGGTCACGCCGGACATGCCCCGAGGTCAGCGCCGGCGACACTAGACTGCGGTCATGGCTGAGAACGAGACCGCACCGTACGCCGCCAAGACCCCGGCCCGGTACCGTACCGCGCACCTGCAGCAGGCCAAGGACGAGGGTCGCCGGTTCGCCATGCTCACCGCCTACGACTTCCAGATGGCCCAGGTGTTCGACGAGGCCGGCCTTGAGACGATCCTCGTGGGCGATTCGGCCGCCAACAACGTGATGGGCCACGCCACGACGCTGCCGATCACCATGGAGGAGATGATCGTCTTCGCCGGTTCCGTGGTGCGCGGCACCACTCATGCGATGGTCATCTGCGACCTGCCGTTCGGCTCGTACGAGGTCTCCCCCGAACAGGCCACCGCCAGTGCCATCCGGCTCGTCAAGGAGGCCGGGGTGCACGCCGTGAAGATGGAGGGCGGGATCCGGTACGCGGACCACGTGGCCATGATGACCGATGCCGGCGTGCCGGTGATGGCCCACATCGGCTTCACGCCGCAGTCCGAGAACGTCCTGGGCGGGTACCGCGTCCAGGGCCGCGGCGAGGGCGCCGCCGCGTCCATGATCCGTGAGGCCACGGTGCTCCAGGACGCCGGGGCCTTCGCGGTCCTGATGGAGATGGTGCCCGCCGACGTGGCCCGCCAGGTGGACGAGGCCCTGCGCGTGCCCACCATCGGCATCGGTGCCGGTGCCGGGACCACGGGACAGGTGCTGGTGTGGCAGGACATGCTGGGCCTGCGGGCCGGGAGGATGCCCCGGTTCGTCAAGCAGTACGCGGACCTGCGCTCGATCGTCGGCGAGGCCGCGGCCGCCTACCGCCGGGACGTGCTGGAGGGCACCTTCCCGGCCGCGGAGCACGGCTTCGAGTCCTGAGGTTCCGGTGCCCCCGGGCCCCGTCCTGCACGGACCCGGCGGGGCGGTCCGCCGGGCCACGGGGCGCGGGCGGCGGACCGCGGACTCAGTCCCGGTCGTTGGTGGGGTTGTTGTCCCAGTTGGAGTCCTCGCCCTCGCGTTCGTCCCAGCGCTCGTTGTTGGCCTGCACCTGCGCGATCGCGCCCTCGGCCTCCTCGCGGGTGGTGTAGGGGCCCAGCAGCTTCGACCAGTCCGACTGGGGGCCTTCCTCGACGGTCTTGGTGACGACGTTGTACCAGTATTCGCTCATGGCACCAGCCTAGGGTCGATCCCGGCGATCCGGGCCCGTCGGGACGGCGATAGGATCGAAACATGTCCGAAGGCTCCATGACGTCCACCCGAACCGCCACCGTCCCCGCCGGGACCGCAGCCGGCCACAACGGCCCGGCCCCCGCCGGGCCGCCTGCCGGCCAGCCCGGCTCCCTGGCGCCCGTGGGCACCCTGGCCCCGGGCGTCGTCGCCCCACCGCTGGCCGTACCCGCCTCCATCGACCGCCCGGAGTACGTGGGGAAGGCCACCGCGGACGAGGGCAAGGGGTCGGACGTCTACGACGCCGAGGGCATCGAGAGGATCCGCGCCGCGGGACGGCTGGCCGCCCGGGCCATGCAGGAGACGGCGAAGCACATCACCCCCGGGGTGACCACGGCCGAACTGGACAGGGTGGCCCACGAGTACCTCATCGGCCACGGAGCCTACCCCTCCTGCCTCGGCTACAAGGGATTCCCCAAGTCCATCTGCACCTCGCTCAACGAGGTCATCTGCCACGGCATCCCGGACGACACGGTGCTCGAGGACGGGGACATCATCAACCTCGACATCACCGCCTACCTGGACGGCCACCACGGCGACCACAACATGACCTTCACCGTCGGCACCGTGGACGAGGAGTCCGCCCTGCTGGTCGAGCGCACGCACGAGGCGATGATGCGGGGCATCAAGGCCGTCAAGCCGGGCCGGGAGATCAACGTCATCGGCCGCGCCATCGAGTCCTACGCCAAGCGGTTCGGCTACGGCGTGGTGCGGGACTTCATCGGCCACGGCGTCGGGCGGGAGTTCCACTCCGGACTGGTCATCCCCCACTACGACGCCGCCCCGGCGCACAACCGGCTCATGGTCCCCGGCATGGTGTTCACCATCGAGCCCATGATCACCCTCGGCTCCATCGCGTGGGACCAGTGGGACGACGGCTGGACCGTGGTCACCCGGGACCGCAGGCGCACCGCCCAGTTCGAGCACACGCTGGTCGTCACCGACGACGGCGCGGACATCCTGACCCTGCCCTGACCACGTCCCCCGTCGACACCCCTAGGAGCACTTCCATGGCGCAGCAGAGAACCGACCCTGCCACCGGGGCACACACCGCCCTCGGGATCGACGTCGGCGGTACCGGCATGAAGGGCGGGATCGTCCAGCTCGGCGCCGGCCCGGACACCGGCCAGCTGGTCGGCAAGCGGTACCGGATCCCCACGCCGAAGCCGGCCGTCCCGGACACGGTCGCCGGGGTCCTGGCCGAGATCGCGGCCGAGCTGGACTCCCGGCCCGAGGCCCCGCCGGCGACCCTGATGGCCGGCGTGTGCTTCCCCGCCGCCATCCAGAACGGGATCTGCCGCACGGCGACGAACATCGACCGGTCCTGGATCGGCACCGACGTGGACGCGCTGTTCTCCGAGCACCTCAAGCGCCCGGTGGCCACCCTGAACGACGCCGACGCCGCCGGACTGGCCGAGGTCCGGTTCGGTGCGGGCCGGGGCGTGCCGGGCACGGTCCTCGTCCTCACCCTCGGCACCGGCATCGGGGGCGGACTGTTCAGGGACGGCGAACTGGTGCCGAACCTGGAACCGGGCACCATCGAGCTCGACGGGGCGATCGCCGAGCAGCGGGCCTCGGCGTCCGCCCGTGAGCGGGACGGACTGGACTGGCCGGAGTACGCCGAGCGGCTCCAGCGCTACTTCTCCTACGTGGAGGGCATCTTCTACCCGGACCTGATCATCGTCGGCGGCGGCATCTCCAAGCGCCCCCAGGACTACCTCCCGCTGTTGCGCCTGCGCACCCCGATCGTGCCGGCCGCACTGCAGAACAACGCCGGGATCGTGGGAGCCGCACTGTGGGCCACCGACGTGATGGCCCAGTCCCCCGCCCGGGCATCCGTGCTGCAGACCGCCCGGAGGGCGGCCGACCAGGAGATCGCACGCCGGGTGGAGGCCGACCAGGCCGGCACCGGACGGAGCGCGACGACGGGCACGGGCATGGCCGGAGGGGCCCGCCAGGCGGCGGAGCGCGCGGCCGCGGCCGAGACGGTCGCGAGCGGGACGGCGGGCAAGGCCGGGAAGACCGCCCAGGGGGTCACGGCGGACAAGCCGGGCAAACAGGGCAAGCCGGGAAAGGCATCCACGGCCGTCCAGGACAAGGCGGCCCGGTTGCGGAAGAAGGCCGACAAGGCCGCGAAGCGGGCCGCCAAGGCCGAGCGCAAAGCGGCCAAGGAGGCCCAGGCCGTCCACAAGGCCATGGAGAAGGCGATCCGCCGCTCCAGTCGGTAGCCTCCGGGCTCTGCCGGCGTCACGACCGCCCCGCTGGGCCGTGGTGGCCGATGGTGGCTCCGGCTTCCCCTCCGGAACCACCATCGGCAGTCTGATGGGCCCGTCACGGGCTCCCGCGCTCAGCGGGTGAACAACCGCGGCTGCAGGGCCCTGACCGTCTCGGGCCTGTTCCCCGCCTCGCGCAGCTCCTCCACGGCACGGGCGAAGTCGTCGAGCGAGTCGAAGTCCTGGTAGACCGACGCGAAGCGCAGGTACGCCACCTGGTCCAGCCGGCGCAGGGGGTCGAGGATCGCGAGCCCCACCTCGTGGGCGTCCACCTCGGCGTTGCCGGTGGCGCGGATGGTCTCCTCCACCTCCTGGGCGAGCATGGCCAGGTCGTCGTTGGTCACCGGCCGCCCCTGACAGGCCTTGCGGACGCCGTTGATGACCTTGGAGCGGTCGAACGGCTCCGCCACCCCGGAGCGCTTGACCACGGTCAGGGCCGTGGTCTCCATGGTGGTGAACCGCTTGCCGCAGGACTGGCACTGCCGTCGCCGGCGGATGGCGGATCCGTCGTCGAGGGACCGGGAGTCCACCACCCGGGAATCCTCATGACGACAGAAGGGACAGTGCATGGACTCCCCTTCTGCAGTCGGCGGGCCCGCCGTGGGCCGTTCGGGTGAACGCCCTCATCATAATCCCACATATGGCGTCACCACAATCGGCACATCACCACATGTAGTGTTCCGGGCGGCGGGCCGGGGCGGAAGCCGGACCGGGGCCGGCAGGTCGGCCCCTCCAGCCGGTCCGGGCTCACTCCAGACAGGCCGGGCCGAGCAGCACCTTGAGGTCACCGAACAGGGCAGGGTTGGGACTGACCCGGAAGTCCGGTCCGAGCTGCATGATCTCCATGGTCCGGTTCCCCGCCAGCCTGAGCCGCACCTCCGTGGTCCCGGGGTGGGTCTTCAGCACGTCCCCCAGGGCGGAGACCACGGTCTCGTTGGCCTTGAAGGCCGGCATGGTGATGGACACCGGTCCCGAATGCCCCCCGGACAGGTCCGGGATGGTCAGCTCCTGGGCGCTGAGGGTGATCGACCCGTCGTCGCGCCGCTGGACCCGGCCCTTGATCGCGACCACCAGGTCCTCGGCCAGCATCGTGGCGATCGGGGCGTAGGCCTGGCCGAAGAACATGACCTCCATCGAGGCACCCAGGTCCTCGACCTCGCACCGGGCGTAGGCGTTGCCGGAGCTCTTGGCGATCCGCCGCTGCAGCGAGGTGATGAGCCCGGCGATGGTGACCTGCGCACCGTCCGCTGGGCCGTCGTCGGAGATGATGTGCGAGATGGACGTGTCCGCGTGCTGGGCCAGGACACCGTCCAGCCCCTGCAGGGGATGGTCCGAGACGTAGAGGCCGAGCATCTCCCGCTCGAAGGTGAGCTTGTCCTTCTTGTCCCACTCGGGCATGTCGGGGACCTCCAGCCCCAGCCCGGCGTCGGCCGCCTCTCCACCCTCGGCCTCGAGGATGGAGAAGAAGTCGAACTGGTTGTTCGCCTCCTGGCGCTTCTGGGCCACGGTGGCGTCCACGGCCTCCTCGTGGATGGCCAGCAGCGCCCGGCGCGAGTGCCCGAGGGAGTCGAAGGCGCCGGCCTTGATCATCGACTCGATGGTGCGCTTGTTGCAGACCACCGCGGGCACCTTCTTGAAGAAGTCCGGGAACGAGCCGAAGTCCCCCTTCTCCTCGCGGGCGTCCACCATGGCGGTGACCACGTTCGAGCCCACGTTGCGCACGGCGCCCATGCCGAAGCGGATGTCCCTGCCGACCGGGGTGAAGTAGAGGGAGGACTCGTTGACGTCCGGGGGCAGCACCGTGATGCCCATGCGGCGGCACTCGTTGAGGTACATGGCCATCTTGTCCTTGTCGTCACCGACGGAGGTCAGCAGCGCGGCCATGTACTCGGCCGGGTAGTGCGCCTTGAGGTAGGCCGTCCAGTAGGACACCAGGCCGTACGCCGCGGAGTGCGCCTTGTTGAAGGCGTAGTCCGAGAACGGCAGCAGGATGTCCCACAGCGCCTTGATGGCCGCCTCGGAATACCCGTGGTCGACCATCCCCTGGTGGAAGCCGACGTACTGCTTGTCCAGCTCGGACTTCTTCTTCTTGCCCATGGCGCGGCGGAGGATGTCCGCCTGTCCGAGGCTGAAGCCGGCGACCTTCTGCGCGATGGCCATGACCTGCTCCTGATACACGATCAGGCCATAGGTGGTGTCGAGGATCTCCCTGAGGGGTTCCTCGAGCTCGGGATGGATCGGGGTGATCTCCTGCTGGCCGTTCTTGCGCAGCGCGTAGTTCGTGTGCGAGTTGGCACCCATGGGCCCCGGCCGGTACAGGGCGATGGTCGCCGAGATGTCCTCGAAGTTGTCCGGCTTCATCATCTTCAGCAGCGAGCGCATCGGCCCGCCGTCGAGCTGGAACACGCCCAGGGTGTCCCCCCGGGCGAGCAGTTCGTAGGACGCCCGGTCGTCGAACGCGAGGGACTCCAAGTCCAGGTCGAATCCCTGGTTGGCCGTGATGTTCTCGAGGGCGTCGGAGATGATCGTCAGGTTCCGCAGGCCCAGGAAGTCCATCTTGATCAGTCCGAGCCCCTCGGCGGTGGGGTAGTCGAACTGCGTGATGACCTGGCCGTCCTGCATGCGGCGCATGATCGGGATGACGTCGATGATCGGCTCCGAGGACATGATCACGCCCGCGGCGTGCACACCCCACTGGCGCTTCAGCCCCTCGACGCCCTTGGCGGTCTCGAAGACCTTCGCGGCGTCCGGGTCCGTGGCGACCAGCTCCCGGAACTCCCCCGCCTCCGAGTACCTCTTGGCGTCCTTGTCCTCGATGTCCTTGAGCGGGATGTCCTTGGCCATCACCGCCGGTGGCAACGCCTTCGTCAGCGTCTCGCCCATGGAGAACGGGAAGCCCATCACGCGCGCAGAGTCCTTGAGCGCCTGCTTGGTCTTGATGGTGCCGTAGGTGACGATCATGGCCACGCGCTCGTCACCGTACTTCTCCGTGACGTAGTCGATCACCTCGGAGCGGCGGCGATCGTCGAAGTCGACGTCGAAGTCCGGCATGGACACGCGGTCCGGGTTGAGGAATCGCTCGAAGATCAGGCCGTGCTCGAGCGGGTCGAGCTCGGTGATCTTCAGGGCGTAGGCGACCATGGAGCCGGCCCCGGAACCGCGGCCTGGCCCGACGCGGATGCCGTGGTCCTTGGCCCAGTTGATGAAGTCGGCGACCACGAGGAAGTAGCCCGGGAAGCCCATGGAGATGATGACGTCGAGCTCGTAGTCCGCCTGCTTGCGCACGTGGTCCGGTACGCCGTCGGGGTAGCGGTGCTTCAGCCCCGTGGCGACCTCCTTGGTCAGCCAGCTGGTCTCGTCCTCCCCCGGAGGGCAGGGGAACTTGGGCATGTAGTTGGCGGATGTGTCGAAGGAGACCTCGCACTGCTCGGCGATGAGCAGGGTGTTGTCACACGCCTCGGGGAACTCCGAGAACAGGTCCCGCATCTGCCGCGGGGACTTCAGGTAGAACTCCGTGCCGGTGAAGGCGAACCGGGAGCCGCCCTGGTCGTAGGTGGGTTCCAGCAGGGTGGACCCGGACTGGATGGCCAGCAGCGCCTCGTGCGGCTTGGCGTCGTGCTCATGCGTGTAGTGCAGGTCGTTGGTGGCGACCAGGGGCAGGTCCAGGTCCTTGGCCAGCCGGAGCAGGTCCGGGACCACGCGCTTCTCCAGGTCGAGACCGTGCTGCATCAGCTCGCAGTAGAAGTTGCCCTTGCCGAAGATGTCGCGGAACTCTGCCGCGGCCTCCACCGCCTCCTTGTACTGGCCCAGCCGCAGCCGGGTCTGGACCTCACCGGACGGGCATCCCGTGGTCCCGATCAACCCGGATGAGTACGTGGAGAGCAGCTCCCGGTCGATCCGGGGCCACTTGGCGTACACGGAGTCCAGGGAGGCGATCGAGCCGGCCCGGAACAGGTTGTGCATGCCGGTGTTGTCCTTGGCCAGCAGGGTCATGTGCGTGATCGCACCGCCGCCGGAGACGTCGTCCCCGCGCTGGTGCTGTTCGCCCCAGCGGACCTTGGTCTTGTCCGTGCGGTGCTGCTGACCCGGCGTCAGGTAGGCCTCGAGACCGATGATCGGCCTGATGCCCGCGTCCGTCGCCTTCTTCCAGAAGTCGAAGGCACCGAACAGGTACCCGTGGTCGGTGATGGCGATCGAGTCCATGCCGAGGCGTTCGGTCTCGACGAAGAGCTCGCTGAGCTTGGCGGCCCCGTCGAGCATCGAGTACTCGGTGTGGGTGTGCAGGTGGGCGAATCCGCCGTCCCGCGAGGCCTGTCCCGTTGCCGATGTGGTCGCCGTCATTGTCCGCTCTTCCCTACTGCCCTGCTGCGTTGCCGTACAACTGATTCGTGGTGCCGTACCACCCTAGTGGCCCCGGAGGACGTCCAGGGCGTAGGCCAGGTCATGCGGGTACGGGCTCTCGTACTCGACCCATTCCCCCGTCACGGGGTGGGAGAAGCCCAGCCGGCGGGCGTGCAGCCACTGCCGGGTCAGCCCGAGCTCGGCGGCGAGCTTCGGGTCCGCCCCGTAGGTCAGGTCCCCGGCACAGGGATGGCGCAGCGCGGCGAAGTGGACGCGGATCTGGTGGGTCCGGCCGGTCTCGAGCTGCACCTCGACCAGGGTCGCCCGGCCGAAGGCCTCCAGGGTCCGGTAGTGCGTCACCGAGTCCCGTCCTCCGTCGAGGACGGCGAACTTCCAGTCGTGACCGGGGTGACGGCCGATCGGCGCGTCGATGGTGCCGTTCAGGGGGTCCGGCAGTCCCTGCACCACGGCGTGGTAGGTCTTCTTCGGGGTCCGGTCACGGAACGCGTCCTTCAGGGCGGTGTAGGCCCGCTCGGACTTGGCCACCACCATGACACCGGAGGTGCCCACGTCCAGCCGGTGCACGATGCCCTGCCGCTCCGGTGCCCCCGACGTCGAGATCCGGTACCCGGCACCCGCCAGGCCGCCGACGACGGTCGGCCCGACCCAACCCGGCGACGGGTGGGCGGCCACGCCCACGGGCTTGTCCACGACGACATAGTCCGGGTCGTCAGCCAGGATGGTCAGGTCCTCCACGATCTCCACCTTCACCTCGAGCGGGTCGGTCTCCTCGGGCACGTCCACCACGAGTTCGGTTCCCGCGACGGCCTTCGCCGACTTCTGCACGGTCTGCGCACCGGACGCCGCGCCGGTGCGGCGCTGCGTCACCCGGCCGTCGGCACACCAGGCGCCGGCCTTGGTGCGGGACACCCCGAGGGCGCGGGCCAGGACCGCATCCACCCGCCGGCCGACGTCGGCCGGGCCGGGGACGACGACGGCCGGGCCGGGCAGGGGTCCGGGTGCGGTATCAGTCACGGTCCTCCCCCGGGGCCGCCGGGCGAGGGGCCTGGGCGGGCTCCCGCGTCCCGTCGAGCCGGCGGCCGGTGAACATCAGCAGCACGATGCCGATCATCGAGCAGACGATCAGCGAGTCGGCGATGTTGAAGATGGCGAAGTTGGGCAGGGCGATGAAGTCCACCACGTGGCCGACGCCGAAGGCCGGGGGCCGCAGCAGGCGGTCGGTGAGGTTGCCGAGCACTCCACCGAGCAGGCCGCCCAGGGCCAGGGCCCAGGCGGTCGAGCGGACCCGGAACAGCAACACCACCACGAACACCGCCACCGCGGCCTGGATGATCGTGAAGACCCAGGTGTGGTCCTCGCCGATCGAGAAGGCCGCCCCGGGGTTCCGGATGAAGTGCCAGCGCAGCAGCGGGGGCAGGACGTCGATGACCTGCCCCTCGGCCATGGTCGTCTCCACCCAGCGCTTGGTCAGCTGGTCCAGGACGTAGCCCACGGCCAGGACCAGCACGGCGATCCAGCCGCGGCGACGCCTCGGGGTTCGTTCCGCGTCCGGATGCGCCGGGACGGTCGGTTCGGTGTCGGTCACGCGGTGGGGTCTCTCGGATCGGCGGGAACGGGGGAACGGGGGGCCGCGACGGGCAGAGACGCGGGGCCGGCCACGGTCCTCCCGTGGCCGGCCCCGGATCCGGTCTGGATCTGCCGGCGTGAGCGGTGGGCCGTCGGGACGGCCCGCACCGGTCAGCTGGTGGCGGTGACCTCGTCCTGGATCGGGCCCTGGCTCTGCAGGTCGCGCAGCTGACCCTCGATGTAGGCCTTCAGCCGCGCACGGTAGTCGCGCTCGAAGCCCTTGAGCTGCTCGACCTTGCGCTCGAGCACGGACTTCTTCTCCTCCAGCTCGGCCAGCGTCTTCCGGGACTTCTCCTGGGCGTCGTTGACCAGGCCGTCGGCCTCGGACTGGGCGTCGGCGATGATCTGCTCGCGCTTGGCCTCGCCCTCGGCGACGAAGTCGTCGTGCAGCTTCTGGGCCATGGCGAGCACGCCGGCGGCCGAGGTGGCGACGGCCTCGCGGCCACTGTCCGCGGCGGGTGCGGCCGGTACGGCGGTGGTCGGCGTGTCCGCGGTCGCAGCCGGCGCGACGGCCGGCACCGCCTCGATGACCTCGTCCGAGTCCTTGGCCGCGGGCACGGAGGCGGCCGGCTTCTGGCTGGTGCCGGTGTCCTCGGTGGAGGCCGCCTCGGCGACAGGGGTGGACGGGGTGCCTGCGGCGGCCTCCTGGACGGAGGTGCCGGTGGCGACGGTCCCCTCGTCCTCCGCGTCCTCGGCGGAGACCGGGGCGGGAACGGTGGACCCGGAGGCACCGCCGGACTGGAGCTCGGCGACCTTGCGACGCAGTTCGTCGTTCTCCTGGTTCAGCCGGCGCAGCTCGACGACGATCTCGTCCAGGAAGTCATCGACCTCGTCCTGGTCGTATCCCTCGCGGAACTTGGTCGGCTGGAACCGCTTGTTCACAACGTCTTCCGGCGTCAGTGCCATGTGGTCACCCCAATACTTGTCAGGTCTGCCCGCGGAGGGGCAATGGTCGTCCCGTGGCGCCACGCCACGGCTTCTCCGCGCACGAGGGCCACACTGCAGTTCAGGCTACCACCGGTGTCCCGGCCGGGACTTCGGCACCAGCCGGCCACGGCGCAGGTCCGGCGGGGGTCAGGCGAACGAGCCGACGGCCAGGGCCCCGACCACGGACTTGAGCAGCACGACGACCACGAACAGCACGAGGAAGGCGATGTCCAGCCCGATCCCGCCCAGGTTCAGCGGGGGGATCTTGGACCGCAGCCACCGCAGCGTCGGATCCGTCACGGTGTAGACGGTCGAGGCGACCACGAGGATGAACCCCTGCGGGCGCCAGGCCCGGGCGAAGGACTGGACCACGTCGAAGACGATCCGGACCAGCAGCAGGAACTGGAAGATCGCCAGGACGAGGTAGAGGAGGGAGAAGATGAGGGTCACGGCAGCCTATTCCACACCATGTCGGGTCCGGGAGGGGTCACTCCCCGACGGGTGTCAGCTCTGGTTGAAGAAGTGGGCCTGGTCCTCGGTGCCGGAGGAATCCTCCCCGAGGACCTGGATGTGGGCCGGCGTCAGCAGGAACACCTTGTTGGTGACGCGCTCGATGGAACCGTGCAGCCCGAACACGAGGCCGGCGGAGAAGTCCACCAGCCGCTTGGCGTCGGCCTCGCCC
Organism: Citricoccus sp.; assembly: GCF_035445025.1. Classification (NCBI taxonomy): domain Bacteria; kingdom Bacillati; phylum Actinomycetota; class Actinomycetes; order Micrococcales; family Micrococcaceae; genus Citricoccus; species Citricoccus sp. The sequence continues at coordinate 24,548 of NZ_DAOMPX010000006.1, forward strand.
ATGTCCGTCACGTTCATGATGACCGGGATGCCGCCACGGAACGACTCCCCGATGACCTTGGCGTCGTTGTAGGAGCGGGGGTGCACGGTGGTGATCTGACGCACGGCAGGGGCATCCTCACGGGAGTGGGCGGCACGCTTGATCGGGGTCACCGGTGCGCGGTACTCCCGTTCCGCCACCGGGGCCGCTGCCACCCTGCTCGGCTGGGGGCGCTCCGGGCGGCTGTCCTCGTCCCAGTCCTCGGCGGCGTCGGCACGATCGTCATGATCCGTGCGGTCGGAGACCTCGCTCCGGTCGGCACGCTCGTGCCGACGGGACTCCGTGGCCCGCTGCTCTTCCTCGTACTGCTCGTCGCCATCGGCGAGCCCGAGGTAGATCATGGTCTTCTTCAGTGCACCAGCCATCGAAAATCCTCACCGTGTGGAAGCCGCCCGGCCTGCTGCCGGCCCTGCGGAGATCTGCCGTCCTGCGGACACTATCGAGGTTAACCCACGGGCGCACGGGGCCCGAGGACATCGGTTCCCACCCGAAGGTGTGTCGCTCCCGCGGAGATGGCCTGCTCCAGGTCCTGGCTCATTCCCGCGGAGATCCACGTGGCCTCGGGGTACGTTCCGGTCAGTGCGGCCGAGAGTTCCGCCAGCCGCGCGAAGGCAGGGGCGGGGTCCAGGCCCAGGGGGGCCACCGCCATCACGCCGCGCAACCTCAGGCCGTCGGCCGCCGCGATCCGGTCGGCCAGGGCCCCCACCGCGGCGGGGTCGACACCGCCGCGGGCGCCGATGCCGGCCGGACGGTCCTGTTCGGGCCGCGGGTCCAGGTCGACCTGGACCAGGCAGTCCAGCGGATCCCGTTCCTGCAGTCCGGATTCCGCGCGCCTGGCCTGTTCACGCCCCATCGCCGCGGAGAGGGCGTCCACGAGTGACTCCCGGTCGACCGAGTGCACCGCGGAGGCATAGCGCACCACGTACTTGGCCTTGTTGGACTGCAACTGGCCGATGAAGTGCCACCGCACCGGGGCCCCGGGACCGTCCGGGGCCTGCACCCCGGTCAGCCGCTCCGTCTCGGCCGCCTTGGCGCGGGCCTCCTGGTCCCGGTTCTCGCCGACATCCCGCACGCCGAGTGCGGCCAGCCGGGCCACGTCCTCGGCCGGATGGAACTTGGTTACGACGATCAGCGTGGGGACGTCGGAGCGTCCCGCTGCGCGCGTGGCCTCCTCGACCCGGTGGCGCACGGTGGTGAGACGGGCCGCGAGCTCCCGTCCGCGGGCGTCGTCGGCCCGGCCGGGCCCCGGCCCCTGCTCCACCCCGCTCACGCCGCACCCTCCCCGGTGCGCCAGACGACCCCGGCGAATCGGCCCTCACCCGGTGCGCGGCGGTGGGAGAACAGCCGCCCGTCCTCGAAGGTGCACCGGTCATCGCGGTGCACCGTCACGCCGAGCCGCTCCAGTACGGCGACCGCGCCCGCCGGAAGGTCCAGCGCGGGCGTTCCCCAGGAGGTGGTCGAGTCCGCGGCCGGGATCCTCGAGGCGCCGTCACGGCGCATGTCCTCGGGGACCTCGTAGCACCGGCCGCAGATGCCCGGCCCCACCCAGGCCTCGATCTCACCGGGCGCGCTCCCGGCGCCGGAACCCCGCAACCGGTCCACGGTGGCCTCCAGCACGCCGTCGAGCAGTCCGCGGCGTCCGGCATGGGCGACCGCGGTCGGCCCGGTCAGGTCCACGCCGCCCGGGGGGCGGGAGGCGAAGACGACGGGCAGGCAGTCTGCCACCATGACGGCCAGCGGGTCCTGCCCCGTCGGACTGACCAGGGCGTCGGCCTCCTCGGCGGGGCCGCTGCGTGCACCCCATCCGTTCCCGGTCGCCTCGACGACGCGCGCGGAGTGCACCTGGGTGAGGTACTCGGTGCGCCCCGGCGCCACGCCCATCTCCCGCTCCAGCCGGGTCCTGGCCTCGGACACGGGCCCAGGACGGCCGGGGTATTGCGCCGTCGTCCCACCGGAGACATGGAACGCGAGGTTGCCGGTGCCGACCCCGGTGAAGCCGATGTGCAGACCGGGAGACGGCGAGACGCGGAACACGAACGGCCCTCCGGTCACTTCAGGAAGTCGGGAACGTCCAGGTCGTCACGGCTGCCGCCGGACAGGTCGGGCTCCACGACGGTGGGTAGGTCCTGCTGGGCTGCCGGTTCGGCGCGGTAGCCGGACGGCTCCGCGGCGGGCTGGGCCGGCACGGGGACCGCCACCGGGGCGGCCGGGAGTGACTGGCTGGGCACCGGCTGCGGGGCGGCCTGCTGGCCCTGCGGGCGGGTCCCGGTGCCGTAGGCCCCCGCCGGCGCGGAGGTGGCGTCGACCCGGTCGAAGCCCGCGGCGATGACGGTGATGCGCGCCTCGTCGCCGAGGGCGTCGTCGATGACGGCACCGAAGATGATGTTGGCCTCCGGGTGCGCCACCTCCTGGACGAGGCGGGCCGCCTCGTTGATCTCGAACAGGCCGAGGTCGGAACCGCCCTGGATGGACAGCAGCACGCCGTGGGCACCGTCGATGGAGGCCTCCAGCAGCGGCGACGCGATGGCCAGCTCGGCGGCCTTGACGGCACGGTCCTCGCCCTGGGCGGAGCCGATGCCCATGAGTGCCGATCCTGCACCCTGCATGACGGACTTGACGTCGGCGAAGTCGAGGTTGATCAGGCCCGGGGTGGTGATCAGGTCGGTGATGCCCTGGACGCCGGAGAGCAGCACCTGGTCGGCGGACTTGAAGGCGTCCAGGACCGAGACGTTGCGGTCGGAGATGGACAGCAGCCGGTCGTTCGGGATCACGATCAGGGTGTCGACCTCGTCGCGCAGGGCATCGATGCCGGACTCGGCGCTGGTGGCCCGGCGCCGGCCCTCGAAGGTGAACGGACGGGTCACGACGCCGATGGTCAGGGCGCCCAGCGAGCGGGCGATGCGGGCGACGACCGGCGCGCCACCGGTACCGGTGCCGCCGCCCTCGCCGGCGGTGACGAAGACCATGTCGGCCCCGCGCAGGACCTCTTCGATCTCCTCGGCGTGGTCCTCGGCGGCCTGGCGGCCCACCTCCGGGTTCGCCCCGGCACCCAGTCCGCGAGTCAGCTCCCGCCCGACGTCCAGCTTGACGTCGGCGTCACTCATCAGCAGCGCCTGGGCATCGGTGTTGATGGCGATGAACTCCACGCCGCGGAGTCCCACGTCGATCATGCGGTTCACGGCATTGACGCCGGCGCCGCCGATGCCGACGACCTTGATGACGGCCAGGTAGTTCTGGGGTGCTGCCACGGTGTTTGTCCCTTGTTCGGTGTCTGTCTGTCTGCTGTCCGGCCTGCGCCCCGGACGCCCATCGGACGCCGCAACGCCCTCCGGGTGGCTTAACGTTCAGGTTGAAGGTTAGTGTTATGTCAACCTGTGTTCTGGGTGAAACGTTATGGTGCCGACGCGGATCGCGCAAAGACCCGCTCCCGCGTGTCGCCCTCGCGCGCCCCGAGGAGCCCTCCGGCAGGGTCCGCTCATCGCGTCACCGGGTATTCCGGGATCGAGACGTCGAACTCCTCGACCGGGTCCGCCTCGTCCTGCGGGACCTTCAGCAGGGCCCCCAGGACCTGGGCCTTCCGGTCCCCGTGCTCGGCGTTGCCCCAGAGCACGGTGCGCCCGTCCTCGAGCGTCAGGGTCACGGAGTCCACCGTCTGCGCCGAGGCGGAGTCCATCCGGTTGCGGATGGGGTCCGGCAACGAGCCCAGGACGGTCGTGATCGCGTCGAAGACCTCGGGATCGGTCAGGTCGGCGGCATCGGAGACACTGGGCAGCCGGTACCGTTCGGCCTCCTCCGCCCCCAGGGTGGCGACGGCCTGGCCCTGGGCCGAGTACAGCACCCGTTGATCCCCCTGCGGCACCTGGGCGACCGGTTGGTGCTCCACGACCTCCACGACCAGCGACGCGGGCGGTTCCGCCCGGACCCTGACCTCCTCGACCGCGGGTTCACCCGCCAGCCGCTCCGCGACGGTCCGCTGGCCCACCTGCGGCAGGGGCACTCCGTGCAGGGGCTGCACCAGCGCCTCGGCCCGTTCGCGCGGCAGCAGGTCGGTGCCCGTGACCGTGATGGTGCGGATGGCCAGCAGGGGGGAGAAGTACAGGACCGCCCCGAGCACGATCAGGAGCACCAGGCCCGCCGCGCCGACCACGCGCCACAACCGGACCCGCCGGCGCCGGGCCTGCTCGGGCGTCTCCGGGAAGGCCAGGACGTTGTCGTCATCCGCGGTCATCACGTCGGTCGTCGTGGAGGTCTCCGGGCCGGCGTCCGTCCTATCGTCCGCCATCGAGGGTTTCCTCGTCGCGATCCGCCAGCGCCGCCAGGATCGCCCCGCCCTGGGCCGTGACGTCCCCGGCGCCCATGGTGAGGATGACGTCGCCGGGACGGGCCGCGGCGACCAGGCCGGCCACGCCGGCACCGGCGTCCTCCGGGACCTCCCCGGAACCGGGCAGGAGGGTGGACAGGTGCCGGGTGATCAAGGTCGAGTCGACCCCGGCGATCGGCTCCTCCCGTGCCGCGTAGACGGGCAGGACACGCACGCCGTCGGCGGCCGAGAGCGCCTGCGCGAAGCCGTCCGCGAAGTCGCGGGTGCGCGAGAACAGGTGGGGCTGGAAGAGCACGTGGACCCGGTGCCCGCCTGCCACCGAGCGCCCGGCGGCGATGGCCGCCGCCACCTCGGTGGGGTGGTGCGCGTAGTCGTCGAAGACGCGGACGCCGGCACGCTCGCCCCGGAACTCGAACCGACGCGCGGTGCCGCGGAAGGCCTCCAGGCCGCCGGCAGCGTCCTCGGCCTCCAGGCCGGCGTAGTGGGCGGCGAGCAGGACCGCGGCGGCGTTCAGCGCGTTGTGACGGCCCGGGACCGCCAGTTCCACCTGAGTGGAGCGTCCGCCGGCCCAGCGGAAGGTGACGCGTTGCCCGGTGCCCCCGGCCGTACCGGCAAGCTCGCTGTCCGCCAGGACGAGGTCGTCGCCCCGTCCGGGCTCCGAACCGTAGGTGACGACACGGGGCACGGGCCGGCCGGCGGCCGCCTCGGCGCGGACCCACTGGGCCAGGGCCAGGGCCCCGGGGTCGTCGGCACAGGCCACCAGCACGCCGTCCGGGGGCAGCAGCAGCGCGAAGTCGCGGAAGACCTGCACCACGGCGTCGGCGGAGCCGTAGAAGTCGAGGTGGTCGGCCTCCACGTTCGTCACGATCGCGATCTGCGGCCGGTAGTTCAGCAGCGTGCCGTCGGACTCGTCGGCCTCGGCGATGAACCACTCCCCCGCGCCGGCTCGCGCGTTGGTCCCCAGGCCGGCGACGGCGGCGCCGACGGCGAAGGTCGGATCGGCGCCGGCGCGGGTGAACGTCATCGCCGCCATCGAGGACGTGGTGGTCTTGCCGTGCGTGCCGGCGACCGCGAGCACCCGGTGGCCGGCCATCGCCGCGGCCAGCCCCTGGGAACGGTGCAGGACGGGCACGCCCCGGGCGATCGCGGCGTCGTACTCGGGGTTGCCCGGGCCGGCGATCGACGAGGCCACGACGGTGTCCACGCCGGCACCACCCGCCCGCTGGGCCACCCGGTCGAGGTTCCGCGCGTCGTAGCCGACGAACACCGCGGCCCCGGCGGCCTCGAGCTCGTGCATCACCGGCAGGTCCTTGGCGTCGGTCCCGGAGATCGGCACCCCCTGCTGCTGCATGATCCGCGCGATGCCGGACACGCCGACACCGCCCAGGCCCAGGAAGTGGACCCGGCCCAGGGCGGCCAGCGACGGCGCCATGGGCCGCACCGGGGTGGTCTCGTCGGTCGGTCGGGTCATCGGGGTCCTCCTGCGGCGTTCAGGACCAGGCGCGCCATGGCCTGGTCGGCATCCCGGATCCCCAGCGCGGCGGAGGCGGCGGACATCCGCTCCAGCCGCCCGGCGTCCAGGGCCAGGGGAATGAGTTCTCGGCGGACCCAGTCCGCGGTGAAGGACTCGTCCTTCACCAGGACGGCTCCCTGCGCCGTCACCAGCCCGCGGGCGTTGAGGGCCTGCTCTCCGTTGCCGATCGGCAGCGGGACGAACACGGCGGGCAACCCCACGGCGGCCAGCTCGCAGACGGTGCCGGCACCCGAGCGGGCGACGATGAGATCGGCCGCGGCGTAGGCCTGCTCCATGCCCTCCAGGTACTCGACCTGGTGGTATCCGGGCGAGGCGACCGGGTCGCCGTCGGGCCCCAGGACCTGCTTGCCCCGGCCGGTCAGGTGCAGGACCTGCAGTCCTGCGCCGGCGAGGGCCGGGAGGGCCGCCGCGATCGTCCGGTTGACGTTGAGGGCGCCCGAGGACCCGCCGGTGACCACCACCGTGGTGGCGGAGGGGTCCAGGCCGAGGGCCCGCCGGGCCGGCTCGCGGGCCGCCTCCCGGTCGAGGGCGGAGATCTCCCGGCGCATCGGCATCCCCACGTGCAGGGCGCCCGGCAGCACCGTCTCGGGGAAGGCGGTGGCCACGGCCGCGGCGCGGCGGGCCCCGACGCGGTTGGCCAGCCCGGCGCGGACGTTGGCCTCGTGGATGACCACGGGCACCCGGCGCCGGGCGGCGGCCAGGTACACGGGGGTGGAGACGTAGCCGCCCACCCCGACCACGACGTCGGCGCGGCGCCGGTCGAGGATGTCACCCGCCTGTGCCACGGCCCGCCGGAAGCGGGAGGGCAGGCGGACCAGGTCCATGGTGGGACGGCGGGGCATCGGGACCCGGTCGATGGTGTCCAGCGCGTAACCGGCGGCCGGGACGAGACGGGTCTCCATACCGGAGGCGGTGCCCACCATGGTGCAGTGCACCGCGGTGGGATGGCCGCCCTCGGTCGCGGTCTCCTCGAGGGCCCGGGCGATGGCGAGCATGGGGCTGATGTGGCCGGCCGTACCGCCGCCGGCCAGGACCACGTTCAGGGTGTCGGGCATCAGTGCGCCTCCTTCGTGTCGGGGCGGGTGTCCACGGCGGGGCCGGTGCCGGCTCCGACGGCCCGGCCCGCCCGGTGCTGTTCGCGGGCGAAGGCCAGGACCACGCCGACGGCCGCCAGGACGAACGTCAGGGAGGATCCGCCGTAGGAGATGAACGGCAGGGGCACGCCGATGACGGGCAGCAGGCCGGTGACCATGGAGATGTTGATGAATGCCTGGCCCACGATCCAGGCCAGGATGCCGCCGGTGCAGATCCGGATGAACACGGAGTCGGTGCGCCGCGCGACCCGGAACATGCCGACGGCCAGTCCGGCGAAGAGCGTGAGCACCAGCAGGGCGCCGACGAGTCCGAGCTCCTCGCCGAGGATGGTGAAGATGAAGTCGTTCTCCGCCTCGGGGATGTAGCTCCACTTCTGCCGGGACTGGCCCAGCCCGAGTCCCCACCAGCCACCGGAGGCGAGGGCGTACAGGCCGTGCTGGGGCTGGTAGCACGGGTCGGTGGCGAAGTCGCAGTTGCCCAGCCAGGCCTGGATGCGCACCGTGCGGTTGGCCGAGACGAGGGCCATGATGATCGCGCCCACCGCGGCCACGGCTCCGGCCACCGCGAAGTAGAGCAGCCTCGTGCCGGCCAGGAACAGCACGGCTGCCACGACCAGCATGATGACCATGGCGGTTCCCAGGTCCCGGCCGATCATGACCAGGCCGAGGAGGATGGCTCCCACCGGGAAGAGCACCGGCACGACGGAGTGCTTGAGCTGGCCGATGAGCCGGCCCTTGCGTTCGAGCACGGCGGCCGCCCAGAGGGCCAGGGCCAGTTTCGCCGCCTCCGAGGGCTGTCCCGTGGCCGGTCCGACCTTGATCCAGTTGCGGTTGCCGTTGACCTCGTGGCCCAGGGGCGTCAGGACGAGCATCAGCAGCACGATGGCGATGACCAGCGCCGGCCAGGCCAGCCGGCGCAGTCTGTCCGTGCTCAGCCGGGAGAGGAAGACCATCACACCCAGCCCGACGGCGGCGAAGACGGCCTGGCGGATGAACAGGTCATAGGATCCGGTCGTCTCTCCGATGTTCTCCACGGAGGAGGAGGACAGCACCATGATCAGTCCGATCACGGTCAGCGCGAGCGTGCAGCCGAGGATGAGGAAATAGGATGACGCCGAGCCTTCGCCCTCCAGGAAGGACCACATCCGCCGCCACCAGTGCGCCGGGCCGCGGCCGCCACGACGCGTGCTCCCCGGCCGAGGCCCGGAGGCCGGCCCGGCGCCGCGGGCCGCGCGGCCACCGGCCGCACGGGCGGAGGGGGTACCGGAGGCGGACGGGGCCGCGCCGGTCCCCGGACGGGGACGCCGGCCCCTGGCGGGACCCCGGGTACGGCTCAGGGGCCGTTGGGGGGTGGTCACCATGGGTGGGCTCCTTAGCTGCTCAGCCCCTTGTGTTCCATGAGGCGGGCGACGGCGTCGATGAAGGCGTTTCCTCGGTCTGCGTAGGACGTGAACTGGTCCATGGACGCCGCCGCGGGCGCCATGAGCACGACGTCCCCGGGCCGGGCCACGGCATCGGCCTCCCGGACCGCGGCGTCCATGGCCCGGTGGCCGTCCGAGGGATCCCCTCCAGTGTCGCGTACCGCCGTCGACAGGACCGGGACGTCGGGTGCGTGTCGCTGTACGGCACCTGCCAGTTCGCTGGGATCCGCCCCGATGAGCACCACGGCGCGCAGGCGGTGGGCGTGGCGGGAGACCAGGTCGTCGTAGGTCACGCCCTTGGGCAGTCCGCCGGCGATCCACACCACGTCGGTGAAGGCGGCGAGTGAGGCGTCCGCGGCGTGGGGGTTGGTCGCCTTGGAGTCGTTGATCCACAGCACGTCGTCCGCCTTGGCCACGAGCTGGATGCGGTGCTCCCCCGGTCGGTAGGCACGCAGCCCGTCCCGGACGGCCTCCGGCGGCACGCCGATGGCCCGCACGAGGGCGGCGGCCGCCAGGGCGTTGGCCACCTGGTGCCGGGGCGCGATGGGCCCGAGGTCCTCGAGGTGTCCGAGTTCCAGGGCCTGATGGGCCCGTTCGTCCAGGAAGGCCCGGTCCACGAGGATGCCGTCGACCACGCCGACCATGGACAGTCCGGGCGTGTCCGTGGTGAAGGACACCGCTCGGCACCCCTCCTGGACGTCGGCCTGCTCGACCATCCGCATGGTCTCGGGCTGGGCCTCGTTGAAGATGCACGCCTCGCGGGTGTGCTCGTAGATCCGGGCCTTGTCCGCGCAGTACGCCGCGAAGGACCCGTGCCAGTCCACGTGGTCCTCCGCCACGTTCAGCACGGCAGAGGCGGCCGGCTCGATGTGGTGGGTCCAGTGCAACTGGAAGCTGGAGAGCTCCACGGCGATCACGTCCCAGCCCTCCGGATCCCGGATCGCGTCCAGGATGGGGGTGCCCACGTTCCCGCAGGCCACCGCCCGCAGGCCGGCCGCGAGCAGCATGGACTCGACCATGCCCACCGTGGTGGTCTTGCCGTTGGTCCCGGTGACCACGAGCCAGTCGGCCGTCTTGCGTCCCGCGCGTTCGCGGACCCGCCAGGCCAGTTCGACGTCGCCCCAGACCGGGACGCCGGCATCCGCGGCCGCGGCCAGCAGCGGCTGGTCCGGGCGCCATCCCGGGGAGGTGACCACGAGCTCGGCGGGAGACCCGCCGACGTCGGGAAGGGACCGCGCGTGGTCCTCGCCCAGCAGGACCTCCCGGACCCCGACGATCCTCAGGGTGTCCGCCCGGGCACGGTTCTCCGGGCTGTCCCGGCCGTCCACGACCACGACGTCGGCCCCGAGCTCGGCCAGGGTGTCGGCTGCGGAGAACCCGGACAGGCCGAGGCCGGCCACGACCACCCGCAGTCCGGACCAGTCCGCGTCCCACGTGGTCAGGTCGTCGAGCCGGGGATGACCGGCGGTGCTCCCGGCCGTCATCGGACCAGCACCCACTCGCCGTAGAAGAGGGATACGCCGAGGACCACGCAGAGCAGGCCGATCAGCCAGAACCGCACGACCACCGTGACCTCCGCCCAGCCCTTGAGCTCGAAGTGGTGCTGCAGCGGCGCCATGAGGAACACGCGCTTGCCACCGGAGAGCTTGAAGTAGCCGACCTGGATGATCACGGACAGGGTGATGAGGACCATCAGCCCGGCCAGGATGATGACGAGCAGTTCGGTGCGGGACAGGATGGCGAACCCGGCCAGGGCCCCACCGAGGGCCAGCGATCCCGTGTCCCCCATGAAGATCTTCGCCGGCGAGGTGTTCCACCACAGGAAGCCCATGAGCGAGCCGGTGAGGATCGCCGCGAGCATGGCGAGGTCCAGCGGGTCACGGACCTCGTAGCAGCCCGGCGTCGCCCCGGACGTGGAGCACGCCTGGTTGGACTGGAAGATGGTGATCAGCATGTAGGCGGCGGTGATCATGGCGGTGGCGCCGGTGGCCAGGCCGTCCAGGCCGTCGGTCAGGTTCACCGCGTTGGTGGTGGCCGTGGTGATCAGGTTGGACCAGACCACGAACAGGATCAGACCCATGACCGGGCCGGCGAAGGCCAGGTCGATCGGCAGGTCACGCACGAAGGAGATGGACGTCGAGGCGGGGGTCAGCCCGCGCCCGTCCGGGAAGTTCAGGGCGAGGACCGCGAAGGCGGTGCCCACCACGCCCTGCAGGACGATCTTCGCCCAGGGCGTCAGTCCGAGGGAGCGCTGGTTGGAGATCTTGCTGAAGTCGTCCAGGAACCCGACCAGTCCCATGCCGGCCATGAGGAACAGCAGGGTCATCGCCGAGGCGGTGGGCCCGGCGTTCTCCAGTCCGAGGCCGCCCAGGATCCAGTGCGTCAGGAAGTAGGCCACCACGGTGACCACCACGAACACGGCCCCGCCCATGGTCGGGGTGCCGCGCTTGGTCTTGTGGGTGGTCGGTCCGTCATCGCGGATGAACTGTCCGTATCCCTTCCTGACCAGGAAGCGGATGAACAGGGGGGTCCCCACGAGCGTCAGGACCAGCCCGAGCAGACCACCGATCAACAGGCCTATCACTGGCGCTGCTCCTTCCGGCTTCCGGCTCCCGGCTCCGGGCTGGCCGGGGCCAATGCTAGTCGATCCCCGAGGTCCCCCAGGCCGGCGCCGTTGGAGGACTTGAACAGCACCACGTCCCCGGGCGCCAGTCGACGCCGGAGCAGTTCCTCGGCCTCGTCGACGTCCTCGGCGAAGTCGATCTCGTCCCCCCAGGAGCCCTCGTTGACGGCGGAGGTGTAGAGCGGTCGGGCACCGCGGCCGACCACCACGAGCTGGTCGATGTTCAACCGGACCACGGCCGTGCCGATCGCGGTGTGCTCGGCGATGCGGGCGTCGCCCAGTTCGAGCATCTCCCCCAGCACGGCCCACGTCCGGCGCCCCGTGGAACGGCCGATCATCGCCAGCGTCTTCAGGGCGGCCCGCATGGACTCCGGGTTGGCGTTGTACGCGTCATTGATGATCGTCACCCCGTCCGGCCGGTCGGTGCGCTCCATCCGCCGGCGGCTCGTGGCTCCCGCCCCGTCGAGGGCGGCGGCGATCCTGCCGGCCGGCAGCCCTGCGGCATGGGCGGCCGCTGCGGCGGCGGCGATGTTCGTGGCGTGGTGCCTGCCGATCAGTCCGGAGACCACGTGATGGGCCTCGGCTGCGGTGCCCGCACCCAGTCGCAGGTCGAACTCGGGGTGCTGCCCCTCGGTGGTGGTCAGGTTCGCGGCCAGGGCGGAGAAGTCGGCGGTGCCGTCGGCCACGTCCGCGTCGACCAGCGGGAAGCTGCCGTCCTCGGTGGAGAACCAGGCCAGCCGGGCGGAGGTCCGGTCCACCATCGCGGCCACCCGGGCGTCGTCACGGTTCAGGACGGCCACGCCGTCCGCCGGCAGCGCCTCCACCAGTTCGCCCTTGGTCCGGGCGATGTTCTCCACGCCGCCGAACTTGCCGGCGTGGGCGCTGCCGACCATCAGGACCACACCGATGTCCGGGCGGACCATGTCCGCCAGGTACTCGATGTTGCCGATCCCGTCGGCACCCATCTCGACCACCAGGTAGCGGGTGTCCAGGCCGGCCCGGAACACGGTCAGCGGGACGCCCACCTCCCCGTTGTAGGAGCCCTGCGGGGCCACGGTGGGACCGTCGGTGCCCAGGATGCCCGCCAGCAGGTCCTTCGTGGTGGTCTTGCCCGCCGACCCGGTGATGCCGATGACGGTGGTCGGCGAGTGCTCGCGGATTCGGGCGACGATGAACGCCGCCAGCCGTCCCATGGCCAGGACCACGTCGTCGACGATGACGGCCGGGTCGGCCTGTCCCCCGGCGTCGGCGGTCTCGCGCTCGGCGAGCACGAGGGTGGCGCCGGCGGACCGTGCCGCCGGGATGAAGTCGTGCCCGTCGGCCTGCTCGCCCGGCTTGGCGATGAACAGGGTCCCCGGAGTGACCTCGCGGGAGTCGGTGGTGGCTGCGCTGACCAGCAGGTCAGGGGACGCCGAGGCGGTGAGGACGCCCCCGGTGGCCCCGGCGATGGCGGAGGCGGTGAGTTCGATCATGACCCGTCAACTTTACGTGCAGCCTCGGGGGAAACCGGGGAGGGACCGTGGCCGTGCCGGGCCAGGGCGTCCCGCAGCTCGACGCGATCGTCGAGCGGGATGTCCACTCCGTCCATGTCCTGCACGGTCTCATGGCCGCGGCCGGCGAGCAGGACGGTGTCGGCCGGTGTGGCCAAGGACACGGCCAGCTCGATCGCGTCCTGGCGTGGCGCCGACTCGTGCACCTGGACGGTGCGGCCGGCCGCGGCCGCCGTCCGCACGCCCTCGTGGACCCCCTGCAGGACCTCGGTCCTGATCCCGGCCGGGGGCTCGGTGTGCGGGTCGTCGTCCGTGACGATCACGACATCGGCCCACTCCGCGGCGATCCGGCCCATGCCCGGGCGCTTGGCCCGGTCCCGGTCACCGGTCGCCCCGAAGACCAGGATCGTCCGCCCGGTGTCGTTTCCGGTGGCGCGCCGTGCCTCGCGGACCGATTCGAGGGCGCGGACCATCCCGTCGGGGTTGTGCGCGAAGTCGACGATCGCGTCCGGGGCGCGGCCGACGACCTCCATGCGCCCGGGCACGGCGGTGGCGAAGGGGCCCTCCCCCACGGGTGCGTCGAGCACCGCGGCGATCCGGTCCCAGTCCGCCGGCGGCCGGGACTCCAACACCATCACGGCGGCCAGGGCCGCATTGGCGACGTTGAACCGCCCGGGCAGTCCGGTGGAGCCGGTGACGTCCCGCCCGGAGGCGGCGTGCCGCAGCGTGAACCGGTGGCCCATGCCCTCCGCGACGAGGTCCGTGACGGTCCAGTCGCCGCTCAGAGGGCGGCCCCCGTGGTCGGCCGCGGGGCCCAGGGCCACGGTCACGACCGGACAACCGGCCTGTGCGGCCATCCTGGTCCCCCACGTCTGCCCGTCGGCGTCGGGCGCATCCGGTCCGCCGTCGAGGGTGATCACGGCACGGTCCGTGCGGCCGGCGTCGAACAGTCCGGCCTTGGCCCGGAAGTAGTCGTCCATGGAACCGTGCAGGTCCAGGTGGTCCTGGGTGAGGTTGGTGAACCCGGCCACCGCGTAGTGCAGTCCCGCGATGCGCCGGTAGCTGACCGAGTGCGAGGACACCTCCATCACCGCCGAGGAGACGTCCTCCTGGCGCATCAGGGCCATCAGGGCGTGCAACTGGGTGGACTCCGGGGTGGTCAGGGTGCTGGGGACCACGCGCTGGCCGGCCCGGATCTCGATCGTCCCGATCATGCCGGTGGTCTCCCCGAGTGCGCCCAGCAGCGCCGTCAGGAAGTAGTTCGTGGTGGTCTTGCCGTTCGTCCCGGTGATCCCGTACAACCGGGGCCCGGCCCCGATGTTGCCGTACACGGCCGCGGCGGCCGGCCCGACGGCGTCGCGCACGTCCTCCACGATGAGCACCGGGATGCCGGCGGCGGAGGCGGCGGCGCAGAGCCGGGCGCCCTGTCGGTCCGTCAGGATGCCCCGGGCACCGGCGGCGACGACCGTCCCGGCGAACTCCGCGCCGTGCCGGGAGGCCCCCGGGACGCCGGCGTAGAGGTCGCCCGGCCGGACCATCCTCGAGTCCATGGTGACACCGGTGGGACCGGGACGGTCCGCGGTGCTGCCGACGACGTCGGCGGGCTGGCCCGCGCGGTCCAGTCCGGCGAGCAGCTCATCCCAGCGCATCGGCTCGATCTCGGCGGGTCGGAAGGCCGCGTCCTGCGCGGCGGGAGAAAGTGGTGTGGTCATCCGGGGTCTACCAGGGTCGTTTCTGGGGCTCGTCGGTGAAGACATCGTAGTGTTGCGGTGCCGCGTCCGAGGGCGGGACGCTGTACTGGTTCAACAGGTAGGACAGGACCTCGGCGGCCGTGTCCTCGACCTCCCAGTTCCGCCAGTTCCCCTGCGGGCGGTGGACGGAGACGGCCACGACGAACCGGGGGTCGTCCAGCGGGGCCACGCCGGTGAAGGAGGTCGTGTAGCCGTTGTAGCCACCGACGCCAGCGGCCTCGCCCGTACCGGTCTTGCCACCCACGCGGTACCCGGGGATCTTGGCCGGCCCGGCGGTCCCCACCTGGACGACGCCCTCCATCATCCGCAGCATCTCCTCCGCCGTCTCCTCGGAGTAGATCCGGGTGCCCTCGGGGTCCGGCTGCACGTGTTCCGAGCCGTCGGGGTCGATGTAGGCGTCGATCAGCTGGGGGCGACGCTGGACCCCGCCGTTGGCGATGGTCTGGAAGACCTGCGCCATGTGCAGCGTGGTCTGGGTGTATCCCTGGCCGAACATCGTGGTGAGCCGCTGACGGCCGTCCCACTGCTCGGGCGGCACCAGGATGCCCTTGTTGCTGCCGGGCAGGCCGATGTCCACGTGTTCGCCGATCCCGAGCTTCTTCATGTACTCGTAGCGGGTCTGGTCGTCGACGCTCTGGGCCACCTGGACCGTGCCGGTGTTGTAGGACCGGGTGAAGATGCCGGCCGTCGTCATCTCGTAGGTGTCGTGGGGCATCGAGTCGTTGATGATCTGCCCGTCGAACTCCTGCTTGTTGGGCACCTCGTAGGCGTCGGTCGGCTCCACGCCGCCGACCTCGAGCGCGGTGGCGAAGGTGGGGACCTTGCCGGTGGAACCGGGCTCGTAGGACTGGGTCAGGGCGGTGGGCCGCCAGAAGAGGCCGTCCGTGGCCGTCGGGTCGGAGGGGTCCACCGTGGTCGAGTCGGCCATGGCCAGAAGCTCACCGGTCCTGGCGTCCATCACCACGATGTTGCCCCACAGGGCGTCGTAGGACTCCGTCTTCGCGGCGATCGCCTCCTGCGCGAACCACTGGACGTCCTGGTCGATGGTCAGCCGAACGTCCTGGCCGTCGACGGCGGGTTCCTCGGAGAACTCCGCGTTCGGGATGCGCACGCCGTCGGCGGAGATCTCGTAGGTGCGCTTGCCGGGTTCGCCGGAGAGCTGCTCGTCCTGGCTCAGCTCCAGGCCCTCGAGCGGGGTGCCGTCCCCCCCGACGAAGCCCAGGATCGAACCGGCCACCGACCCGTTGGGGTAGGTGCGTTCGGTGACGGGCTCGGCCAGCAGGCCCGGGATGCCGAGATCCAGGGCCTGGTCCTTGACCTCCGGCGTGACCCCCTTGGACACGACCTTGTACGGGCGGTCGCCGACCATGCGGGCCTCGAGCTCGGCACGGTCCATGCCCAGGATCCCGGAGAGCCGGTCGAGTGAGTCGGACAGGGACACGTCGACCATCGAGGCGCTCTCGGCGTCCCAGCGCCGGAAGTCCTTCACCAGCCGCTGGTCGGCCACCAGGTCGTAGCGGGCCACCGAGGCCGCCATCACCCGTCCCTGGGAGTCCAGGATGGATCCGCGGTCGGGCGCCACCGTCACGGAGCGCAACCGCTCCTTCATGGCGTCCTGCGCGTTGCCGGAGGCGTCCACCCCCTGGATGAAGACCAGCCGCAGGCCCAGCACCGCCAGAAGGACCAGGGCGATGACCATGCCCAGGCGCAGGCGCCTGCCGGTCACGTCCGTGGCGCTTCGGGCGTCGGATGCCTGGGCCATCTGCTGCAGTCCTTCCTGCCGGTCACCACGGCATGGCCGTCGTCCGGTCGTTCCTCAGTTCCTCGGGAGTGGTTCAGGCCGGAGGCTCTCCGGCGATGCGTCTCAGTCGGCGCTGCCGGCGGCGAACTGCGGAGCGGGAATCGTCCCCCCGTTGAGCTCCCGGGCGGCGCCGGAGGTGGCGCCCTCGGACCGGTCCTGTCCGGCCGCGACCTCCTGATCGGCCCCGGCGTCCTGACCAGCCGCCGTGTCCTGACCAGCCGCCGTGTCCTGTTCGGACTGCACGGGGGCCGGCGCCTCGGATGCCGTCGTCCCGTCCGCTTCGCTCCCCGGCTCGACGCCGGTCTCGCGGGCCTCGGCCTCAGCGGCAGCCCGCTCGCCCGGTCCGACGGGCGCGGCGATCAGGCCGGTCGGCCCGTCCTCGCCCTGGGCGGAGGTGGCGGCGCCGGTGACCCGGCCGGTGGCGAGGTCCACCGCGGCGATGTCCCCCGGCTTCACCATGCCCAGCCGGTCGGCCTCGGCAGCGAGGTTCTGCGGAGCCTCGAGGTGCTCGACCTGCTGGCGCAGCAGCTCGTTCGACTGGGTCAGGTCCAGCTGCTCGCTCTTGAGCCCGACCATGTCGTACTGCCGGTTCGAGACTGTGATGTTGACCACCAGCACGGCCAGCAGCGCAAGGGCCAGGATTCCGACGCACAGGGCGACGAAGCCCCGGCCGGTCCTCCTGACCGGTGCCGGGACGACGGCCAGCGGGGTCCGGGCCCGGTTCTCCTCGCCCGGGGTACCCGCCGGCGCGGCACGGTACTCGGGGCTGATGGTGGGTTGCCAAGGAGCAGCCTGGTCCAGCTGCGGAGCGGTGCTCTCGCGGGCGTGGACGGGCTGCTGCATGGCAGTGCGCTGCTGCGTTGCGGTCATGCTGTGCTCCTTGATGGTCTGATCTTCTCAATAGCGCGCACTTTTGCTGAGGAGGCGCGAGGGTTTTCTTCGATTTCTTTTTCCGTGGGTTTGTCCACGCCCCTAGTCAGGACGCGGACCACCGGTGCGTGGTCCTCCAGTTCGACCGGGAACCCGGGAGGAGCCGTGGAGGTGGACTGTGCCGTGATGGCCTTCTTGGTGATCCGGTCCTCGAGCGAGTGATAGCTCATGACCACGAGCCGCCCGCCCACCGACAGGGCACGCATCGCCGCCGGCAGCATCGCCTCGAGCACGTCGAGCTCCTCGTTGACCTCGATCCGGAGGGCCTGGAACGTGCGCTTGGCGGGATGCCCACCGCTGCGGCCGGCCGCGGCGGGGACGGCCGAACGGATGACCTCCACGAGCCGGCCGGTGGTCTCGAAGGGCGCCTCCTGGCGGGCACGGACGATGGCCGAGGCGATCCTGCCGGCGAACTTCTCCTCGCCCCAGGACCGGATGATCCGGCGCAGGCGGTCCTCGTCGTACTCGTTCACGACGTCGGCGGCGGTGATCCCCCCGGTCGTGTCCATGCGCATGTCCAGCGGCGCGTCGTAGGAGTAGGCGAAACCGCGCTCACGCTCGTCCAGCTGGTACGAGGAGACGCCCAGGTCGAAGAGCATGGCATCGGCCTCGGCGACACCGGCCGAGGCCAGTGCCTCGGCCACACCGTCATAGGTCCCGTGCCAGGTCCGCAACCGGTCACCGGCCCAGGCCAGGCGCTCGGTCGCCAGGCGCAGGGCCTCGGTGTCCCGGTCGATCCCCACGACGACGGCATCCGGGTGTCGCCGGAGGATCGCCTCGGCGTGTCCCCCCATGCCCAGGGTGCCGTCCAGCGCGACGGGGCGGCGCCCGGCGTCGCGGGCAGCGTCGAGTCCCGGGGAGAGCAGGTCCAGGACGCGGTCGCGCATGACGGGAATGTGCCGGTCCTGTGCCGGTCTCTGCTCTTCACCCAAGCCGTGAGTCCCTTTCCACGCTCGACCTCGTCCGGTTCCGCTGGTCCCCGTCCGGCTCGCGACGGCAGAGGACCCCATTAAGTGACAGGCGGACCCTTGGATCAGATCCCCATCCGCACGTCTTCCGTGCCTGGCCCGGGGGAAGTCGGGTCAGGGCCGGAATCGCTCACCGGTTCCGTGCCCGGCCCGGGGGAAGTCGGGTCAGGTCCGGCCTGGGGCGGCTGGAGGTCTCATGCAAGAATCCGCGCTGTTCGGTTGTGTGCGACCCCTGCCGCCGAAGGACGGAGGGGCCGGCCGGTCAGAAGATCCCCGGGAGGACTTCCTCATCGGTCTCCGAGAAGGCGTTCTCCTGGTCCTCCAAGTAGGAGTTCCAGGCCTCGGCATCCCAGATCTCGGCTCGCGTACCGGCTCCGATGACCGCCACGTCCCGGTCCAGTCCCGCATAACTGCGCAGCGGTCCTGGGATGGTGATCCGCCCCTGCTTGTCCGGAACCTCGTCAGAGGCCCCTGACAGGAAGACACGGATGTAGTCCCTGGCCTGGCGTGAGGACAGCGGAGCCGACCTCATCTGCTCGTGAACCCTCTCGAACTCGCGAGCACTGAAGACGTAGATGCACCGTTCCTGTCCCCGGGTGAGGACCAGACCGTCGGCTAGCTCCTCGCGGAACTTCGCCGGGAGGATCAGACGGGCCTTCTCGTCCAGCCGAGGCGTGTAGGTCCCCAAGAACATGGAGCACCGCCTTTGCCGTCCGAAAGGGCCGCTTGAGCCTCCCTCAACACCACCATCCTCTGATGCCCTCCACTTTACCCCACTACCCTCCACCGTCAAGCCACGCGCCGCCCCCACCACCGCGCGAAATGGCCTCTGACCTGCGCTGATGTGGCGTGGGGTTCACCCAGAGTCGTCGCGGGGCGAACGTCGGCCACCCCCGCTCCAGGGCCACTCAGGGGCCGGTGATCCCGCCGGAATGACCGGGGTGGAGGGATGTGGGGCGGCCCGGTGGAGGGATGTGGGGCGGCCCGGTGGAGGGATGTGGGGCGGCCCGGTGGAGGAAGGCAGGACAACGAGAGGACCCCGCCGCGATGCGGCGGGGTCCCGGGGTGGATCAGTCGTGACGGGCTGCTGCCACCGTCACGGGTCCTGATGGCGGCGCTGCTCCCAGCGCTGCTCGAGTCCGTCCATGAAGGCAGAGTTCTTCTTGGCCGATGCCGTCCCGGACGCCCGGCCCGTTGAACCGGCCTTGGTCCGCGCCGTGCCGACGTAGACGCCCACGGCCATCAGGACGAAGCCGATGATGCCCAGCCAGATCGCCTGCTGGGAGATTCCCCAGAGCATGACTCCGAGGCCGACCGCCGCAGCCACCGCTCCGGCGACCAGTCGCGAGGTCGAGAACCGAGAGGTCCCCGTCTCACTCATGCTCGTGGCAAAGTGCGGGTCCTCGGCGTTCAGCTGTTGCTCCAGCTGCTCCAGGAGCTTCTGCTCCCGCTCAGACAACGGCATCGCTGCCTCCTCCTCCAGCCACGAATTTCGTAGTACTAGCATAGGGCCCGGGCCGCACGCCACGCCATATCGGCAACGCCGGTCGACCCGCTCGGACCGGACTTTTCCGCGATCAGCGTAGGCGCGGGCGCCGGGGTGCCGGTCGGCCGTCCACGAGGGTCGCCGGCCGCAGTGCCGCGGAGGGGAATTTGCGCCGGATGTCGTCCGCGACGCGGTCCGCCTCGGACCAGTCCGCCTCTGACCCCTCGTCCTCCCAGGGAAGAGCGTCCTGCACGGCGTCGCCGGCGCCGCTGAGGCGCTCGGCGCGAAGGCCCACCAGCCGGGCCGGGTGCCGCCGTGCATCCAGCAGTTCCGCCAGCAGCTCCTCGGCCGCCTCGGCCAGGGGTCCGGCCGAGTCCACCGGCACCGCCAGGGAGCGGGACCTGTTCCGCACGGTCAGGTCAGGAGCCTTGAGCTTGACGGAGATCGCCCCGGCACGGACCCCGGCCCGGCGGAGCCGGAAGGCGCATTCGTGGGAGAGCGCCACGAGGATCCTGTGCAACTCCTCCCGGTCCGTCACGTCCACGTCGAACGTCCGCTCCACCCCCAGGGACTTGGCCTCCCGTTCGGGCACCACCGCCCGGTGGTCGATACCGCGGGCCAGATCGACCAGGGCCGGCCCATTGGACCCGAGCCAGCGTTGCATGCGTCGGGGCGACTGGGCGGCGATGTCACCGACGGTCTCCAGGCCGGCCTCGACGAGCCTGCGCTGCAGCACGGGGCCCACACCCCAGAGCGCCGAGACCGGCAGCGGGTCCAGGAACGCCCGGGTCTGCGCACCGGGAACCACGCCGAGCCCGTCCGGCTTGGCGCGGGTCGAGGCGATCTTGGCCACGGACTTGGTGGTGGCCGCACCCACGGTGCACGGCAACCCCGTCCGTTCCCGGACGCGCTCACGGATCAGGGCGCCGATCCGGGCCGGCGGGCCGAGCCGGCGTCGGGCCCCGGAGACATCGAGGAAGGCCTCGTCGATACTGAGCTGCTCCATCACCGGGGTGAACGATCCCAGGATGTCCATCACCTGACGGGACGCGGCGGTGTACCCCTCGTGCCGTGGTTCCACCACCGCGACCCCCGGGCAGAGCGCGAGGGCGTGCGCCAGCGGCATCGCCGAGCGCACGCCACTGCGCCGTGCCTCGTACGAGGCGGAGAGCACCACGGAACGCCCGCCCCGGTGGGCCACGAGGGCTGGCCGGCCCCTGAGCTCCGGGCGTTCGAGCAACTCGACGGAGAGGAAGAAGGCGTCCATGTCCACGTGGAGGATGACGGCATCCCAGGATGGATCCTGGGCCGCCGGCGGTGGTCCCCCGGCGGAATAGCGTTCATCCATGGCTCCAGCCTAGGCCGATGTCCCGACGGTAGGCTGGAGGACGTGCCATCCTCAGCCCCCGCATCCCCCTGTCAGGACCGCCTCCCGGAGGAGGCCTTCGTCGAGGCGGTGGACCGCCGGATGTCCGCACTGCTCGCCGACTACCGGCGCAGCGCCGAGGAGATCTCGACGTCGGCCGCCCCCCTGGTCGAGGCCATCGCCGGCCTGGTGCGCGGCGGCAAGCGCGTGCGGGCCATCCTCGCCTGGTGGGGATGGCGCGGCGCCGGTGGCGCCGTGGACGACCAGCGGATCATCGACGCCGCGGTGGGCCTGGAGCTGTTCCAGGCCGCGGCGCTGATCCACGACGACATCCTCGACCGGTCCGATACGCGCCGCGGGGAACCCAGCATCCACCGGGCCTTCGCCGCCCGTCACCAGCAGGCGGGATGGCGTCAGGACCCCGAGCACTTCGGGACGTCCGCCGCGATCCTGACCGGGGACCTGTGCCTGGCCCTGAGCGAGGAGGTGTTCGCCCACGCGGCGGATGCCACGGAATCGCCGGCCGCCGGAAGGACCATGTTCAACCGGATGCGCTTCGAGGTGATGGCCGGCCAGTACCTCGATGTCCTCGACGAGGTCGAGGTGCCCGGACAGGATCCTGCTGAGGCACTGGCCCGTGCGCGCACCGTCCTGCGGTACAAGTCCGCCCGGTACTCGGTGGTGCACCCACTCAACCTCGGCGGGGTGCTGGCGGACACGGACGGCGCACCCCTGACCTACTACGAGGCGTTCTCCCTCCCCCTGGGTGAGGCCTTCCAGCTGCAGGACGACCTGCTGGGCGTGTTCGGCGATCCCGAGGTCACCGGGAAACCGGCCGGGGACGACCTGAGGGAGGGCAAGCGCACCGAGCTGGTGGCCCACGCCCTCTCCCTGCTGCCTCCGGGCCAGGCGAAGATCCTGGAGAATTCGTTGGGTGATCCGGACCTCACGCCCGAGTCAGTGGCGCGGCTCCAGTCGCTGCTGACCGAGTGCGGGGCCAGGGCCCGGGTCGAGGACGAGGTCGCCACGCTGGGCGACCAGGCCCTGCGCGCCCTGGACGAGATGACGGTGGACCATGCGGTGCGGGACGGGCTCGCCCGTCTGGCGCACCGCATCCTGCGGCATGGCCGCTAGGACGGCCCGCTACCAGGCCAGCGCCTGCGCGCGGCGCCGGATCTCGGTCTTGCGCCCCTCGCGCAGCGCGTCCACCGGACGGCCGGGAAGCGAGTCGTCGGCGGTGAACAACCAGCGGATGGCCTGGTCCTCGCTGAAGCCCGCGTCCTTCAGCACGGAGACGGTCCCCCGCAGCGCCTCCAGGGGGCCGTCCTCCTGCACGAACAGGGCGGGCACGGCCCGATAGGCGTTCTCCCCGATGCGGGAGGCCAGCAGGCGGCCGTCATTGACCATGTTGTGCACCCGGGTCACGGGGATGCCCCAGCGCTCGGCCAGGTCAGGGAAGGGAACCCACTCTCCGACCAGGTCTTCCAGGGGCTGTTCCGATGACGGGTTCTTGTGGTGGTCCGTTGTAGTCACCGCTCCAGAGTAGCGATCGGCGGGAATTCTCTGAAAGCCCTTGACATGCGCCGCGGGGCAGCCTGAGGCCACGGAGGACGACACGCCATGGTTACCTTATCGTTACGGTAATGATTACCTTTCGATAAACATCGTCCGGTACGTTGTCGTACGTCACATTCTGATCACAGGCACCATCAGCCAAGGATTGTCACACCAGTCACACTGCCCGCGACATGTCCTTCGGTGCCCCACCGCAGAGGAAATCCATGCCTGAACGCCCGACCGGTACACCGCGCCTGCTGAGGTCCGCCGTGGCCACGTCCACCCTGCCCCTGCTGGTGCTGGGATCAGCGGCCCTGGCGGCCCCCGCGGCTGCCGACGCGCCCCGACAGGCGCTGGCGCCCCGGTCGGCCACGTCCGTCAACATCGAGACGGCCCAGGTGCGACTGTCCTCCACGACGCTGGCCTCCAGCCTGCCGGCAGCATTCGTCGCTCCGACCGGGGCCACCCAGGCGTCCAGGACGGCGGCCACCCACACGGTGAAGGCCGGGGACACCCTCTACGGCATCGCCACCCGCCACGGGATCAGCCTCTCCACCCTGCTCAAGGCCAACGGGCTGTCCTCCGCCGCGATCATCCACCCCGGCCAGACCCTCAAGCTCTCCGGCACCGCCGGCCAGCAGTCCTCCACCTCCCGGGCCTCGGCCGGGACCTACACGGTCAAGGCCGGGGACACCCTGTCCGGCATCGCCACCCGCAACGGCATCGGCCTCTCCACCCTGCTCAAGGCCAACGGGCTGTCCTCCGCCGCGATCATCCACCCCGGCCAGACCCTCAAGCTCTCCGGCACCGCCGGCCAGCAGTCCTCCACCTCCCGGGCCTCGGCCGGGACCTACACGGTCAAGGCCGGGGACACCCTGTCCGGCATCGCCACCCGCAACGGCATCGGCCTCTCCACCCTGCTCAAGGCCAACGGGCTGTCCTCCGCCGCGATCATCCACCCCGGCCAGACCCTCAAGCTCTCCAGCGCGGCCGGCCAGGGGGCGGCACCCGGCAACGACCTCGTGCCGAGCACATTCCTCCACTACACCTACCCGGACCATGTGGTGTCCTCGGCCAACGCGAACAAGCGCGCCCTGCTGGGCGCCGGTGTTCCCTCACGGTCCCAGATGCAGGCGATCATCGCCGACACGGCGCGGCGGATGGGCGTGGACCCGAGCCTCGCGCTGGCGCACTCCTTCGCGGAGTCCAGCTTCAACCATGCCGCCGTCTCCCCCGCCAACGCCATCGGCGCCATGCAGGTCATCCCGTCCTCGGGCACCTGGGCCTCCGAGCTGGTGGGGCGCAAGCTCAACCTGCTGGACCCCTACGACAACGCCACCGCGGGTGTCGCCATCATCCGCCAGCTGCAGCGCAACGCCCCGTCGGTGGACATCGGCATCGCGGCGTACTACCAGGGGCTGGGCGGGGTGACGCGCAACGGCATGTACCCGGACACCAAGCGGTACGTGTCCAAGGTCAAGGGGTACATGCAGCGGTTCTGACCCCCGCGTCCCCGGTGCGTCCGGTCTCCCGGTCTACCCTGTAATGGTGAAGGAACGCCGCACCGACCCCCTGAACGGGACCGTTATCGAGGGACGGTACGAGATACGGTCCCGCCTGGCCCGGGGCGGGATGTCCACGGTGTACCTGGCGGTCGACCGGCGCCTGGACCGCGAGGTCGCCCTGAAGGTGCTGTATCCGCACCTGGCCGAGAACCCTGCGCTGGTGGAACGGTTCGAGCTCGAGGCCAAGACGGCGGCCAGGCTGTCCCACCCCCACGTCGTCAACGTCCTGGACCAGGGCGTGGACGAACGCCCCGACGGGGACCTCGCCTATCTGGTGATGGAGTACGTCCCCGGGTACACGCTCCGGACCGTGCTGCAGCGCCGCCGGGCGATGACCCCCCGGGTGGCCCTGGCCTACCTGGAGGCGATCGTGGACGGGCTCGCGGCAGCCCACCGGGCCGGACTGGTCCACCGGGACATGAAGCCGGAGAACGTCCTGGTGTCCCGCGACGGGCAGATCAAGGTGGCCGACTTCGGCCTCGCCCGGGCGACCACCGACTTCACGGGCATCGGTGCGGCCCTCGTGGGCACCGTGGCCTACATCTCCCCGGAGCTGGTGAGCGGATCCCCCGCCGACGAACGCAGCGACATCTACGCGGTCGGCATCATGGCCTACGAGATGCTCACCGGGCGGCAGCCGTTCGTCGGCTCCTCCCCCATCCAGGTCGCCTATCAGCACGTCAACAACGAGGTCCCGCCGCCCTCCGGCCGTATCCCCGGACTCGCGGACGCCCTCGACCGGTTCGTGTTGTGGTGCACCGCCCAGAACCCGCGGGACCGGCCGGCAGACGCCGGGGTCCTGCTCACCGAGATCCGGCACCTGCGCTCGACGATGGCGGACGCGGACCTCGATTTCGAGCCACCGGTCATCGCGGCCGGCATCGCCGGGGAAGGGTCCACGGAGGCGTTCGGGCGGGTCGGCGCGGATCCCGACGACGAGGCCCGGGCGGGGGGTCAGGCCACCGAGGCCTTCGGCGCCGTGCCCCCCGCGGTCAACGCGGGGGCTCCCGCCATGGACGACGCGTACCGGGACGCGGGATACGGGGTGGACGGGGGCCACGACGAGGACACGGACGAGGTCCCCGGGGATGCCACGGACGTGATCGGTGACGCCGGTGCCACGGAGGGCCTGGACCCGGGAGTCACCACGGTCCTTCCCGCACCGGGCACCCAACGCACCTCGGTCCTGCCCAGCCTGCCACCGGACCCGGGTCGCCGCCCCGGCGGTTCCGGGCACCCGGGCGCCGGTGCACCGACGGACCCGCCCCAGGATCGTGGCACCGTCCCCGGCCCACTGCTTCCCCGCTCCTCGGGCAGGTCCCCCAGGCCGCCCTCCACGCGGCAGCAGCGACGCCAGGCGATCCGGCGTGCCCGCACCCCCACTGAGGACCTGGGGCGGCGGAGCGGGACGCGGATGTGGATCTGGGCGGCGGTCGTGCTCATCCTGACCGCGGTCCTGGTCCTGGCCGGCTGGTTCTTCGGTTCAGGGCCGGGCGCCCTGGTGGTCGTCCCTGACGTGGAGGGGCACAGCAAGGCCGCGGCGGTGGAGGAGCTGCAGCAGACCGGGGTCGGTTACTCGCTGGCCAGCGTCCACCATGACGTGGTGGCCGAGGACAGCGTGATCTCCACGGATCCGGGTCCCGGTACCGAGCTGCGCAGGTTCAACACCGTGCTGGTCACCGTGTCTCTGGGACCGGAACTGTTCGACGTGCCGGACGTCACCGGCCTGGCACGCGAGGAGGCCGCACGGGCACTCGACGGGGCGGGTTTGAGCCTGGGCCGGGTCTCCACGGAGCACTCGGACACCGTGGACAAGGGGCTGGTGATCCGCCAGGAACCGGACGCCGGGGCGAGCCTGCGCGGCGGACGTCCGGTCGCCGTCGTGGTGTCGGACGGGCCGGCCTCCGTCACGGTGCCCGACGTCACCGGCCAGCCCACGGGACGTGCCCGCGGAATCCTCGAGGACGCCGGCTTCACCGTGGAGGAGACGCGGATCCTCGGGGAACTCTTCGGAGACCGGGAGGGCACTGTCCGCAGTCAGACCCCCGAGCCCGGCAGCCAGGCCCCTTCGGGCTCGACCGTGCGCATCGTCATCCTCTGAGGCGGCTGCGCCGGGGCGTCACGCGCGGACGCCCCGGCGGAGGGCAGCCGTCCGCCCGTTCAGACCCCGCGGCCGGACCGGGACAGTGCCTCCGTGACCAGGAAGGCCATCTCCAGGGA
The DNA here is from genome assembly GCF_035445025.1 of Citricoccus sp. NCBI lineage: Bacteria > Bacillati > Actinomycetota > Actinomycetes > Micrococcales > Micrococcaceae > Citricoccus > Citricoccus sp. The sequence goes on from NZ_DAOMPX010000006.1 coordinate 50,714, forward strand.
CTGCTGGTGGTTCAGCCGGGGGTCCACGAGGGACTCGTAGCGATCGGCGAACGCGGACTCGTCGATCGGGTCGGAGCCACCGAGGCATTCGGCCACGTCGTCACCCGTCATCTCCACGTGCAGCCCGCCCGGGTAGGTTCCGGCGTCACGGTGGACCTCGAAGAAGCCGCGCACCTCGTTCATGACGTCGTCGAAGCGGCGGGTCTTGTAGCCGTTCGCCGCGGTCACGGTGTTGCCGTGCATCGGGTCGGTGACCCACAGCGGCGTGGCGTCCGAGTCCCGGACCGCCTCGACCAGCGGGGGCAGGTTCTCCCGGATCCTCTCCGCGCCCATGCGCGTGATGAACGTCAACCGTCCCGGCTCCCGCTCGGGATCCAGCTTGTCGATGAGTGCGAGGGCGTCCGCGGGCTTCGTGGTGGGCCCGAGCTTGACCCCGATCGGGTTGCGCACCTTGGAGAGGAACTCGACGTGGGCGCCGTCCAGGTCACGGGTCCGCTCGCCGATCCACAGGAAGTGCCCCGAGGTGGCGTACGGCAGTCCCGAGCGCGAGTCGATGCGGGTCAACGGACGTTCGTAGTCCAGCAGCAGGGCCTCGTGGGCGGTGAAGAAGTCGGTGCGGCGCAGGGCCTCGAAATCAGCGCCGGCGGCATCCATGAACCGGACGGCACGGTCGATCTCCTGGGCGAGTTCCTCGTAGCGGGAGTACGCCGGGTTCCGCATGAACCCCTGGTTCCAGGCGTGCACGGACCGGAGGTCCGCGAAGCCGCCCTGCGTGAAGGCGCGGACCAGGTTCAGGGTCGAGGCGGAGGTGTTGTAGGCCTGCACCATCCGTCGGGGATCGTGCCGGCGCGACTCGGGCGTGAAGTCGAAGCCGTTGACGATCTCACCACGGAAGGACGGCAGGGTCACGCCGTCGCGGGTCTCGGTGTCCGAGGAACGCGGCTTGGCGAACTGGCCGGCCATCCGGCCCATCTTCACCACCGGCAGGGAGGCGCCGTAGGTCAGAACCACGGCCATCTGCAGGATGGTCTTCACGCGGGCACTGATCTTGTTGGCCGTGGCGCCGGCGAAGGTCTCGGCGCAGTCACCACCCTGGAGCAGGAATGCCTCACCCCGTGCTGCCGCGGCCAACTGGGTCCGCAGCACGTCGACCTCACCGGCGAACACCAGCGGAGGGGCGGAGGACAGTTCCGTCATCACCTCGGCGAAGGCGTCCCGGTCCTCCCAGGTGGGCTGCTGGGTGATCGGCTTCTCCCGCCACGTGTCCAGGCCGGGATAGTCGGCGGCCCCGTTGGACTGGGCTGAGCCGAAGGCCGGGGTATCGGTGCGGGGATCAGAAATCATGCTCCAAGGGTACGGAACGGTTGCCGTTCCCACGTCCACGTGACGATCTCCTACCCCTTCGCCGGCGCGCGGCTCCCGGATGCCGGCCCGGTGGCACGCTCAACCGGCGTCGCGGCCGTCCGCCGGGGGCGCGTTCTTCACCGTGGCGGCGTACACGTCCACGTACTCCTGTCCCGACAGGCGCCGGATGGCCTCCATGATCTGGTCGGTGACCTGACGCTCCACGAAGCGGTCGCCGGCGCGGTCGTAGTACTCCGAGAAGTCGAGCGGGGGGCCGAAGATCATGCCCACGCGGCGGATGTTCGGAATGGTCCTGCCGATCGGCTGGACCTTGTCCGTGCCGATCATCGCGATGGGCACGACGGGGACCCGCGCCTTCAGGGCCAGCTTCGCCACGCCGAGCTTGCCCCGGTACAACCGGCCGTCCGGGCTGCGGGTGCCCTCCGGGTAGATCCCGAGCAGCTTCCCCTCCTGCAGCACCTCGAGCCCGGAGCGCAGGGAGTCCAGTGAGGCCTGGCCGCCGGCACGGTCCATCGGCAGCTGATGGGTGGCCTCGAAGAACTTCCGGGTCAGCCACCCCCTGACACCCTTGCCCGTGAAGTACTCCATCTTCGCCAGGAAGTGGACCTGCCGGCCGAGTTGGGACGGCATGAAGATCGAGTCGGAGACCGAGAGGTGGTTGCTGGCCAGGATCGCCCCACCCTCCTCGGGGACGTTGCCCAGGCCCTTCACCCAGGGCCGGAACACGAGGTTCGTCACGGGGGCCACCACGAAGGTCTTGGCGAACCAGTAGAACACGATGGTCTTCCTCTCAGGTGGTGGCGTGGACCGTTCCCAGTCTAGGGAGCGATCGCGGGGGGCGGGACGCTACGCTGGGGACATGATCGCCCACCAGCGGGCGCTGTCCCTCCACGGCGCCGACGACGGCCCCCTGGCCGCGTCCGCCGGGTCCGGGTCGACGGGGGTCGCCCTGTTCCACGGGTTCACCTCGGGTCCCGTCTCCGTGACCGGTTGGGCCCGCGCCCTGGCGTCGGCGGGTGCCTCCGTGGAGGTCCCGCTGTTGCCCGGCCACGGGACCCGGTGGCAGGACCTCCGGGTCGTCACGGCCGAGGAGTGGCGGGCCACCGCGCGGGACACGGTCGACCGCCTGTTCGCCCGGCACGACCGCGTGGTCGTCGCCGGTCTGTCCATGGGCGGCGCGCTCGCGCTCGATGCGGCCGCGCACCGGTCCGTGTCCGGCGTCGTCGTGGTGAATCCCGGGCTGCGCTTCGCCTCCCCGGCCGCTCCCCTGGCGAGGGTGCTCAAGTACGCCGTCCGCAGCGTGGCACCGATCGCCAACGACGCCGCGCGCCCCGGGGTGGACGAACAGGCCTACCCGCGCACCCCGGTGGCCGCCGTCCAGCAGGTCGGCGCCCTCCAGGCCGCCGCCCGGGCCGGACTGCCGGCGATCACGGCACCGGTCCTGGCGTTCCGGTCCACGACTGACCGCGTGGTGCCCCACTCCTCCATGGCCGCCCTCGCTCGCGGCCTGGCCCCCGGGCTGCTGACCGTCAGGCCGCTGTACAACAGCTTCCACGTGGCCACCCTGGACTGGGACGCGGGGGTCATCGAGGACGAGTCGGTCAGGTTCATCGCCGGGTTGGCATGTGGACGGGCCGACGTCCGTGGCTGAGCCCCTGGACCGCGACCACGAGGGCAGCGACCCCGAGCACCGGGACCCGGACGAGGTCGACCGCCGGTGGCAGGAGATCATCGCCGGGCTGGGCCCCCTGGACGCCGGTGCCCGGGATACCGCGTGGCCGGAGCCCACCGCGGCGGGATCGGCCGGACCGGATCCGGACGCACCGGACCGCGAGGAGCCCCCGGCCCCCGGCCGGGCGTGGGGTCCACGCGACTTCCCGGAGGACGAGGACGACGGGGACTTCATCCCGCCCGAGCCCCCCGCGCTCGGCTCCGGCAACCCGGTCGTCGTGCTGAGCTTGATCGGGGTGGCCGGCGCGCCCGCGGCCCTGTTGCTCGCGGCGATCCTCTGGCCCTCGGTGCCCGGACTCGTGCTCGCGGTGCTGATCGCCTCGTTCGTGGCGGGCGCCGTGGGACTGTTCTTCGCACTCCCCCGGGACGCGGACCGGGACGGCCCCGGCGGCGACGGTGCGCAGGTCTGATCCGCGCGACCGGTCACCGGGCGGCGGTGGCCGACTCCCTCACGGACCAACCGGAGCGCTCCAGCGCCAGGCCCGCCGCGCCGAGCCAGCCGGCCCGGTTGCCCAGGCTGGCGACCATGACGGACGGGACCGGACGCCGTCGCCCGCCGGGGATGTGGCGGGCCAGTTCCGCCCGGGCCGGCTCGAGAAGGAGGTCACCGGCGACCGCCACTCCGCCGCCGATGACGAACCGGGAGGGGTCCAGCACGGCGGCCAGCGTGGCCAGGCCACGGCCCAGCCACCGGCCCGTCTCCTGCACGGCCCGCACGGCGCGCGGGTCCGCGGACAGGGCGTCGTCGAGGACCGACCGGGCGGAGGGACGTCCGGCGCGGGCAGCCAGGGCCTCGGCGGAGACGAGCAGTTCCCAGCATCCGGTGTTCCCGCAGGGGCACGGCAGCCCCGAGGGGTCCACGGTCATGTGCCCGAACTCCCCGGCCATGCCGTGCGCGCCGACGTCCACCACCCCCTCCTGGACCAGCGCGCCCCCGATGCCGGTGCCGATGGCGACCATGACCATCCGGTCCGGCCCGCGGACCGGGTCCGGACCCGCCGGCGGGGCAGCCGGGTCCCCCAGCCGCGCCTCCGCCCAGGCCGCCGCGTCCGCGTCATTGACGACCGCGGGCCAGGGGACGGTATCGCGGGACGGGCGGGCGGCTGCCTGAGCACTGGAAGGCCGTCCCGTCGCCTCCGACAGGGCAGCGCCCAGGTCCTGGGGCAGGGGCCGCTGGCGCCACCCCATCAGGTGCGGGCTGAAGACGGCGGTGCCGCTGCGCGGGTCGATCCAGGCGGCGGCGGAGACCCCCCACGGCACGGGCAGACCCGGCCAGCTGGCGTCCAGGGCCCCGAACAGCTCCAGCGCCGTGCGGGCGCACAGGGCGCTCAGGCCGGCCCCGTCCGCCTCGAGGTGGTGAGCGACCCGGATCTCCGTGAGCGCGGGCACCAGTCTGCCCCGGCCGTCCAGCAGGACCGCGCCGGCCTTGACCGCCCCGCCTCCGACGTCGAGCCCGATGGCCGCGGCGACGGGAGCCCCCGGGTGTGCAGATCCGCCCATCGTGCCGGCCACCGCCTTCCGGACCGTCGGTCCCACCGTTCCTGCTGACAACCGAAGTTACCCATGAGTAGAATATTTCCTGTGGCGCAGGACACACCGGTCCGACCCCTCCGGTAGGGTCAGAGGACACGGGGACCCCCGCCCCGGAGGGCCTGCACCCGGGACCACCACTCTGCCACGCAGGCGGCTACCGTCGATCACCAGGAGCGAACGTTGAAGGAATACACCTCCCCTCCCGTCGTGGACGTCCCCCGGGACATGAACATCACGGACCTGGTGGAGCAGCAGGTCCTGGCCGATCCGCGGCGCCCCCTGTTCGCCCGGCAGACCGCCCCGGCGCAGTGGACCGACGTCAGCGCGGAGGAGTTCCGCGAGGATGTCCGCACCCTCGCACGCGGCCTGGCCGCCGCCGGGCTGGAGCCGGGCGACCGGGTGGGGATCATGGCCCCCACCCGCTACGAGTGGACCCTGATGGACGTGGCCATCTGGTACGCCGGCGCCGTCACCGTCCCGATCTACGAGACGTCCTCCCCCAGCCAGGTCGCCTGGATCATCTCCGACGCCAACGTGCGGGCGGTGGTCTGTGACACGTCGCGGCACCAGGGCGTGGTGGACACCGCCATCCGCCAGGAGCAGCTGGATCCGCTGGTCTCCAGCTGGCTGATCGAGGACGACGGTCTCGACGAACTGCGCGCGCTGGCCGAGCGCGGACCGGACGAGACCACCATGGAGTCCCGCCGTTCCGCCGCCACCCTGTCCGACCTGGCGACCATCATCTACACCTCGGGCACGACCGGCAAGCCGAAGGGTTGCGAACTGACCCACGGCAACTTCGCCGAGCTGAGCCTGCAGACCCTCGGGACGAACCTGGGCGAGGTCGTCAACCCGCAGGCCAGCACCGTGATGTTCATCCCCTTGGCCCACGTGTTCGCCCGTTTCATCTCCGTGCTGGCGCTGGCGGCGGGCACCAAGGTGGGCCACACCTCCGACCTCAAGCAACTGGTCCCCGACCTGCAGTCCTTCCGGCCCACCTTCCTGCTGGCCGTGCCCCGGGTCTTCGAGAAGGTCTACAACTCCGCGCAGCTCAAGGCGGAGACCGGGGGCAAGGGCAAGGTCTTCGCGGCCGGCGCCCAGGCCGCCATCGACTACTCCACGGCGAAGAGTGCCGGCAGGGTGCCCCTGGTGCTGCGCGTCAAGCACGCGGTGTTCGAGAAGCTGCTCTACGGCAAGATCCGCGAGGCCATGGGCGGGCAGGTCACCCACGCGGTGTCCGGCGGCGGCCCACTGGGTGCACGCCTGGGCCACTTCTTCCACGGCATCGGCGTCAACATCATGGAGGGCTACGGCCTGACCGAGACCACGGCACCGGTCACGGTCAACGTCCCGCACGGGGTGAAGATCGGCACCGTCGGCCCTCCGATCCCGGGCAACGGGGTGCGCATCGCCGAGGACGGCGAGATCCTGGCCAGGGGTGTCTGCGTGATGCGCGGCTATCACAACCGTCCGGACCTGACCGAGAAGGATTTGGTGGACGGCTGGCTGCACACCGGGGACATCGGGGACCTGGACGACGAGGGGTACCTCACCATCACCGGTCGGAAGAAGGACATCATCGTCACGGCGTCCGGGAAGAACGTGGTGCCGGCGCTGCTGGAGGACCAGATCCGGGCCGACGCGGTGGTCTCCCAGTGCGTCGTGGTGGGTGACCAGCGGCCGTTCGTCTCCGCCCTCGTCACCCTGGACGCGGACATCCTGCCGCGCTGGCTGGGCCAGCACGGTGTCCCGGCGGACACGCCGATGGACCAGCTCGCCACGCACCCCGTGGTCCTCGACCACGTCCAGTCGGTGATCGACAGGGCCAACGAGACGGTGTCCAAGGCGGAGTCGATCCGGGCGTTCCGGATCGTCCCCGTGGACTTCTCCATCGAGTCCGGCCAGATGACGCCGTCCCTGAAGATCAAGCGCAACGTGGTCCTGGAGGACTTCGAGTCCCTCGTCGAGGAGATCTACGGGGCGCCGAAGCCGGTCTCGTCCTAGAGGCGGCCGCTGTCCGGGACGTCGAGTCCGAGCAGCGCGTTCTCCACGACCTCCGTGAGTGCCGGGTGGATCCAGTACTGGCCGCGGGCCATCGCGTGGGCGTCCAGGCCCATGCTCATGGCCTGCACCAGGGGCTGGATGAGATTCGGCGCGTCCCGTCCGATCAGGTGGGCCCCGAGGAGCAGGCCCGTCTGGCGGTCGGCGATGACCTTGCACAGGGAGGTGCCGTCCTCCATGGCCCAGCCGTACGCCACGTCGCCGTAGTTCTGCTCCTTGACGGTGATCCTCTCCGCGCCGTACTGCTCGACGGCCTCCGCCTCGGTGAGACCGACCGCGGCGACCTGAGGCCGGGAGAAGACCGCCGAGGGCACCGGACCCAGCGTGTTCGGCCGCAGGTCATCCGGGTGCTCCAGGTTGTGGCTGACCACGCGCTGGTCGTGGTTCGCCACGTGCTTGAGCTGGTGGGGACTGGAGACGTCACCCAGGGCCCACAGCCCGGGCACCGGCTCACCGCCGGAGAGCAGCCGCTGGTACTCGTCGACGGCGAGCCGCCCGTCGGGATGCAGGTCCAGCCCGGCGGCGGCCGGGTCGAGCCGGTCGCTGTTGGGGACCCGGCCATAGGCGATGAGCACGGCGTCGGCGTCCACCTCCCAGGTGGTGTTGGTGGGCCCGTCGAGATGCACGGTCACCCACCCGTCCAGCCCCTCCTCGATCCGGGACAGGGTCCAGCCGGTCTCGACCCGCCACTGGGTCGAGGCCATCTCGGTGAACCGCTCGGAGATGGTCGCATCGTGATGGCGCAGCAGTCGCGGTGAGCGGTTCACCTGGACCACGGAGGACCCCAGGCCGGAGAAGATCGAGGCGAACTCGGCGGCGATGTACCCCCCGCCCAGCACCACGATCCGCTGGGGCAGCCGGGGCAGGCGCATCACGGTGTCCGAGGTGTGGACCTGGGGCAGGTCGCTGCCGGGGACGGAGGGGACGACCGCCCTCGAGCCCGCGGCGACCACGATGTCCTGGGCCTCCAGGACCCGCCCGCTGGCCGTGGTCAGCTGGCGGGTCCCGGTGAACCGCGTCTCCTCCGGGATGACCGTGGTGTTCTGCAACTCGACGTCCCGGTAGTGCAGGCCCCCGGCGGAGATGGCGTCGATGCGCGAGAAGATCCGGTCCCGGATCCCGGGCCAGTCGGTCCCGCCGATCCCCAGGTCCACGCCGAGCCGGCTGGCCTCCTCCGGCACCACGGCCAGCGACGCCGGGTAGGCGAACATCTTGGTGGGGATGCAGCCGACGTTGAGGCAGGTGCCCCCGAACGTGCCGGAGTCGATGATGGCCACGCGCTTGTCGTCCCAGTACGGGGTGACCAGCGAGTTGCCGGAGCCGGAGCCGATGATGGCGAGGTCGTAGGTTTCGGTGCCCATGGCTCTCAGCCTAAGGCTCCGCGGGCACCGCCCCGGTCACTCGCCCAGTGTCAGCAGCAGGTCACCACCCTCGACCGCCGTGGTGCCGCCCAGCACCACGCGGGTCACGGTGCCGGAGGCATGGGCCGTGATGGCGGCCTCCATCTTCATGGCCTCGATGGTGGCCACCGTGTCCCCGGCCTCCACGGTGTCACCCTCGGCCACGGTCACGGAGACGACCCCGGCGAAGGGCGCGGCCACGTGCCCCTTGTTGGCGGGGTCGGCCTTCTCGGCCGCCCGGGCGGTCGACTCGACGGAGCGGTCGCGCACGGTGATCTGCCGCGCCTGGCCGTTGAGGGTCACCATCACGGGCCGCATGCCCTTGGCATCGGGCTCGCCGATCGCCTGCAGCGTGGTCAGCAGGCGCACGCCCTTGCCCAGGGAGATGACGTGCTCACGGCCCCGCACCAGCCCGTACAGCCAGTCCCGGGTGTGCAGGACGGAGGTGTCCCCGTAGGTCGCGCAGTTGGCCTCGTACTCCTGCGTCGGCCCCGGGAACAGGAGCCGGTTCAACGTCGCCTGGCGGGTGGCACCGGGTTGCTCCAACGCCGCGCGGTCCTCCGCGGAGAGCTCGGTCTCCGCGCGGCGACGGCCTCGGTTCTGCAGGGCCCGGGTCCGGAACGGCTCGGGCCAGCCTCCGGGCGGGTCCCCCAGCTCTCCGGAGAGGAAGCCGATCACGGAGTCCGGCAGGTCGAAGTCCTGGGGACTCTCCGCGAACTGGGCCGGGTCCACGTCCATGCCGACCAGCTGCAGGGCCAGGTCCCCGACCACCTTGGAGCTCGGGGTGACCTTGACGATGTTGCCGAGCATGTCGTTGGCGGCCTCGTACATCCGCTCGATCTGCTCGAAGCGGTCGCCCAGGCCCAGGGCGATGGCCTGCTGGCGGAGGTTGGACAGCTGGCCGCCCGGGATCTCGTGCCGGTAGACGCGTCCCGTCGGTGCCGACAGCCCGGACTCGAAGGGGCGGTAGACCTCACGGATGGTCTCCCAGTACGGTTCCAGCGCGGCGGCCTGGTCCAGCCCGAGACCGGTGTCCCGCTCGGTGTGCTCCAGGGCCGCCACCAGGGCGGACATCGGCACCTGACTGGTGGTCCCGGCCATGGACGCGACGGCCGTGTCCACCGCGTCCACCCCCGCCTCGGCGGCGGCGAGCAGGGTGCCCAGCTGACCACCGGCGGTGTCGTGGGTGTGCAGGTGGACGGGCAGGTCGAACTCGGCGCGCAGGGCACCGACCAGCTCCCGGGCAGCCTGCGGCCGCAACAGTCCGGCCATGTCCTTGATGGCCAGGACGTGGGCCCCGGCGTCGACCATCTGCCGGGCCAGGCCCAGGTAGTAGTCCAGCGTGTAGAGCTCCTCCGCGGGATCCAGCAGGTTGCCGGTGTAGCACAGGGCCGCCTCGGCCACCGCCGTCCCGGTGGCCCGGACCGCGTCGATGGCGGGGGCGATCTGCCGGACGTCGTTCAGCGCATCGAAGATCCGGAAGATGTCCACACCGGTCTGGGCGGCCTCGGCCACGAAGGCATTGGTCACCTCCACGGGGTAGGGCGTGTAGCCGACCGTGTTGCGCCCGCGCAGCAGCATCTGCAGCGGGATGTTCGGCAGTTCCTGGCGCAACCGGGCGAGCCGGTCCCAGGGGTCCTCACCGAGGAAGCGCAGGGCGACGTCGTAGGTGGCCCCACCCCAGGCCTCCACCGAGAACAGCCCGGGCAGGGTGTGCGCGACGGCCGGAGCGGCCGCCAGCAGATCACGTGTGCGCACCCGGGTGGCCAGCAGGGACTGGTGGGCATCACGGAAGGTCGTGTCCGTGACGGCCAGTTCCGTCCGGCCGCGCAATTCGGCCGCGAACCCCTCAGGGCCCTTCTCCAGCAGCACCTGGCGCCAGCCGGCGGGCGGCTGGTGCGGCGAGGGGCCGTCGAACGGGCTGCGATCCGGCTCCTGGGACTTGTCGCCCGGGAAGGCCGGCAGCTTGTCCCTGGGGTCGATCCCGTCCACCCGGGGCCCGTGGGGCTGGTTCACCGTGACGTCGGCGAGGTACTGCAGGGCCTTCGAACCACGGTCCTGGCTGCGGTTGACCTGGGCCAGCTCGGGGTGGGCGTCGATGAAGTCCGTGGCGACGTCGCCCGCCACGAACGTGGGGTCGTCCAGCACGTTCATCAGGAACGGGATGTTGGTGGCCACCCCGCGGACGCGGAACTCGGCCAGGGCGCGCCGTGCGCGCCGCACCGCCGTCGGGTAGTCCCGTCCACGGCAGGTCAGCTTCACCAGCATGGAGTCGAAGTGCGGACTGATCTCGGCACCGGTGTAGATGGTGCCACCGTCCAGGCGCACGCCGGAGCCGCCGGCGGACCGGTAGGCGGTGATGGCGCCGGTGTCCGGCCGGAAGCCGTTGGCAGGGTCCTCCGTGGTGATCCGGCACTGCAGGGCGGCGCCACGGATCCGCAGCTCGTCCTGGCGGATCCCGAGCTGCTCGAGCGTCTGGCCGGCGGCGATGCGCAGCTGGGAGGCGACCAGGTCGACGTCGGTGATCTCCTCGGTGACGGTGTGCTCGACCTGGATCCGGGGGTTCATCTCGATGAACACGTGCTGACCGGTACGGTCCCCCGCGGTGTCGACGAGGAACTCGACGGTGCCGGCGTTGACGTACCCCATGGCCTTGGCGAACTTGACGGCATCGGCGTAGAGCGCCTGGCGGATGGACTCGTCCAGCTGCGGGGCCGGGGCGATCTCGATGACCTTCTGGTGGCGGCGCTGCATGGAGCAGTCGCGCTCGAACAGGTGCACGGTCTCCCCCGTGCCGTCCGCCAGGACCTGGACCTCAATGTGCCGGGGCCGCAGCACGGCCTGCTCCAGGAACACCGTGGCGTCGCCGAAGGCGGTCTCGGCCTCGCGCATGGCCGCGTTCAGTGCGTCCGGCAGCTGGGCGGCGGTCTCGACCCGGCGCATGCCGCGGCCGCCGCCGCCGGCCACGGCCTTGACGAAGATGGGGAAGCCGATGTCCTCGGCCTGTGCGACGAGCCACTCGGCGTCGGAGCTGGGCTCGGAGGACTTCAGGGTGGGGATGCCCGCCGCCTTGGCGGCCCGCAGGGCCTCCACCTTGTTACCGGTCAGCTCCAACACGTCCGCGGGAGGACCGACGAACGCGATCCCGGCCTCCGCCGCGGCCCGGGCCAGCCCGGCGTTCTCCGACAGGAAGCCGTACCCCGGGTAGATGGCGTCACATCCTGACTCCTTGGCCACCCGGATGATCTCGTCCACGTCCAGGTAGGCGCGGATCGGGTGCCCCTCCTCCCCGATCCGGTAGGCCTCGTCCGCCTTCTGCCGGTGGATGGAGTTGCGGTCCTCATACGGGAAGACCGCCACGGTCCGGGCACCCAGCTCGTAGCAGGCACGGAAGGCGCGGACCGCGATCTCCCCTCGGTTGGCGACCAGCACCTTGGAGAACATTCCGTCGGTGGCGTTGGATGACATGGAGCCTCCTGGGCTGCCCGGCGGGTCTGCCGGGACACGATCAGGCGCGGTCAGCGCACGGTGGAGCCACTTCCTTGTGGCTTGCATCACCCGTCAGTGTCGCATACGACCCCGGCACCCACTACGTGAGACCCGTCACAGTGTCGTCAGCACTAGGATGGACCACGGTCCCGGGCCACCCACCCTCTGGTCGACAGTCAGGATTCCACCGCCGTGCAGATCATCTCCATCTCCAGCCTCAAGGGCGGGGTCGGCAAGACCTCGGTCACCCTCGGACTGGCCTCGGCGGCGCAGGCGCAGGGCATCCCCACCCTCGTGGTGGACATGGACCCCCATGCCGATGCCACGACCGGACTCGGGGTCCGGCAGGACGCCGGCACCGAGGACGTGGGCACCCTGCTCTCCCACCCCCGGCGGGTGTCCCTGACCGATCACGTGGTCGCCTCGGGCTGGACCGGGTCCACCGCGGCCCCGGCGGCCGACGGCGACGGCGCGGGCGGTCCCGACGGCGGCGCGCCCCGGATCCTCGACGTCGCGCGCGGCTCCTCGCGGACCTCGCTGTACGAGCGCCCGACGACCCGTCAGCGCGAGCTGCGCCGGCTCACCCAGCTGGTCGAGCCCGTGACGCGCTACGCACTGGTCCTCATCGACTGCCCCCCGGCCCTCAACGGCGTCACGCGGATGGCCTGGGCCGCCTCGACGGACGTGCTGCTGGTGGCCGAGCCGAGCCTGTTCTCCGTGGCCGGCACCGAACGCACCCTGCGGGCCCTGGACCTGTTCCGCAAGGAGTACGCCCAGGGCGTGACCTCCACCGGAGTGGTGGCCAACCGCGTCCGGCCGGCCAGCGTGGAGCACCAGTTCCGCCTGGGCGAGATGGAGCGGATGTACGGCGACCGGTTGCTGCCCGTGGCCATCCCGGAACAGGGTAACTGGCAGCAGATCCAGGGCGCAGCCTGGCCCGTCCACGCCTGGCCCGGCGAGATGGCCGCCCAGTCCGCGGCACTGTTCGATGAGCTGCTCTACGCCGTGCAGCGTCCATTGAAGGACCGCCGCAGCCAGCGCCGGCACTGAGGCGCGCCCCCCTGCCGGAGCACGATCGCCGTCAGACCGCGACGACCCCGTGCCTGCCGGCGGCAGGGACGGGGCCGTCGTCGGGAAGAGGCGGTGGGACGCCCCTCAGGAGGCGGACTTGCGCTGGGCGCGACGCTGGGAGAGTTCGTCCCCGGGGAAGTCGCCGGGGGTGTCATGCAGGCGCTCGGAGGGCAGCTGGGCGAGGGAGCCCTCGACCTCACGCCAGACCCGGCCGACGGCGATGCCGAAGACACCCTGCCCGCCCTGCACCAGGTCGATGACCTCGTCGGCCGACATGCACTCGTAGACCGAGGCACCGTCGCTCATCAGCGTGATCTGTGCCAGGTCGTCCACGCCGCGCTCGCGCAGGTGTTCCACGGCCGAACGGATCTGCTGCAGCGAGACCCCGGTGTCCAGCAGCCGCTTGACCACCTTGAGCACGAGGATGTCCCGGAAGGAGTACAACCGCTGTGTCCCCGAGCCGCTGGCTCCCCGGACGGTGGGCACCACGAGGCCCGTCCGGGCCCAGTAGTCCAACTGGCGGTAGGTGATCCCGGCCGCCTTGCACGCGGTGGGGCCGCGGTATCCGACGCCCTCGTCGAGCACCGGCAGGTCTTCGGTGAACAGCATGCCCTGCGCCGGGGTGCGCGCAGCGGCGGGATGCGTCACGTCCGGGGACTGCCCGGCCTCGCCCTTGGGACTCACTGGAACCCTCCTGGTCTCAGGTCCACACTGGGGAAGGAAGGAGCCGCCGGTCCGGACCAGCGGAGCGCGACGGGCATCGACCCGGCCCGGCACCGCTGACCGATGCGAATGGACCGGCAGGCAATGTGGAACCTCTGCTGACGACGGTAGGCCCGTGGAGGGCCACGGTCAAAGACCCAGTCGCTTTCGCCGCGAACGTGTCGTCTCCCGCGGAGGGCCGGGGCAGCCGGCCCGGTGACGTCCGGGGCGCTGTCAGGACTGTCCCGGACCGCCGTCGGCGAAGTCCTCGGGGTCCACGGAGTCGAGGAACTCGCGGAACTTACTCAGCTCGGCATCGCGGTCCGCGGACCGGGACACACCGGTGGCGGACTCGTCCGTTGTCTCCTCGTCCTCGTCCTCCAGCGCCTGCTCGGGGTCCACCCCGGCATCCTGGAGGACCTCCGCCGCGCACAGCACGGGCACCCCGGCACGCAGGGCGCAGGCGATGGCATCGGAGGCCCTGGCATCCACCCGGGCGCCGTTGTCCAGCACGAGCTCGGCGTGGAAGACGGCGTCCCGCACCGAGCTGATCCGGACGGACTCCAGGGCGGTGCCCGCCGCGGCGATGACGTCGACGAGCAGGTCGTGGGTCATGGGGCGCGGCGGGGTGATCCCCTGTTGCCACAGGGCGATGGCGCTGGCCTCCGGAGCCCCCACCCAGATCGGCACCAGGGTCCCGGTGCCGGGGTCCTGGAGGAGCACGAGCGGCTGGTTGCCGGGCAGCTCCACCCGGACTCCCAGCACCGTCATCTCCACGTCGGGCAGGGCCATGTCCGCCTCACGAATCCAGTTCGGCGACCGCGGCGCCCACCAGGGCGCTGTGCAGTCCCAGGCAGGCCTCGCTGATCTCCCGGGCGGTCTCGGCCACCCGGGCCCCGGCCGCGGAGTCGCGGCGGCTGGCCAGGGGGGCCGTCACCCGTTCGATGAGACCGAGCTCTCGGTCCGCTGCCGCCCGGAACGGACGCAGGTGCCGGGGCTCCAGTCCGTGGGCGGCCAGCACGACGGCGGACCGGGTGGCCTTGAGGCAGTGCTCGCTGTACCGCCCGTCCTCGTCGGCGGCGATCATGCCGTACTGCTCGAGCGAGTCCAGCAGGTCGGCGCTGGCACCGGAGATCCCCTGCAGTTCGGCCCGGGTCAGCGGCCGGGTGTGCCCCGCCAGTTCCTGGGCGAGCTGGTCCGAGACCGAGCGCGGGGTCAGCGTGAGGCCGCCCGGCAGCGACTCCGGATGGTCACCGCGGTCCACCGCGTCGAGGTAGTCCTTGATGACCTTCAGCGGCAGGTACTGGTCGCGCTGGAGTGCCAGGATGAAGCGCAGGCGGTCGACGTCCGCGTCCGTGTACTTCCGGTAGCCCGCGGCGGTCCGCCGGGGGGTGATCAGGCCCTTCTCCTCCAGGAAGCGGATCTTGGAGGCGCTGGCCTGGGGGAAGTCCTCCTTGAGCTCGCCGAGGACCTCACCGATGTTCATCACGGCGCGGCTCGCACCGGTCCTGGCGGTCGAGACGGTGCGGCGGGAGGCTGCTGCGGTCACGGAGGGTTCCTCGGGTCTTCTTTCGGTGGCGTTCGTCGGTCTGATCCGGCCCGGGTCAGGCGCTGAGCCGCTGGGTGCCGGCGTAGAACGTCAGCCTGAACTTGCCGATCTGCACTTCCATCCCCGAGCGCAGGGCCACCGAGTCCACCCGGTCGTGGTTGACGTAGGTGCCGTTGAGCGAACCGGAGTCGACGACGACGAAGCCCTCTCCCTGACGGCGGAACTCGGCGTGCTTGCGGGAGACGGTGACGTCATCGAGGAAGATGTCCGCGTTCGGGTGACGTCCCGTGGTGGTCACGTCCTGGTCCAGCAGGAACCGTGCCCCCTGGTTCGGGCCGGCGTGGGCCACCAGCAGGGCCGATCCGATGGGCAGGGCGTTGATCGCAGCGCGGTCCTCCGCGTCGAGCGCGCGATCGACCGGACCGCCGAGGTCAGGCAGTCCGATGCTGGTGGTCTGCGCCTCTGGCTCGGTACCCGGTTCCCTGCCGCCCGGGTGCTGGGTGCCTGACATTGCTCCTCCGAGGTGGTGTCCGACCCGCTCTGCGGCGGGCCGGACGTAGTGCTTCCGTGACCTGACTAGCCTACCTGCTGACGGTAGCCCTCTGCATCGAGCAGGGCCTCGACCTGCGCCGGGTCCTTCACCGAGACCTCCATGAGCCAGCCCTCGCCGTAGGGGTCGGCGTTGAGCTTGGCGGGATCGGCGTCGAGCTCCTCATTACGGGCCGTGACGGTCCCCGTGACGGGCGCGAACAGGTCGCTGACGGACTTGGTGGACTCCACCTCGCCCACGGTCGACTCCGCCTCGATCTCCGTGCCGACCTCCGGCAGGTCCACGTAGACCACGTCGCCGAGGGCGTCCTGGGCGAAGTCGGTGATGCCGATGCGGACCACGCCGTCCGCGTCGGGACCGGAGACCCACTCGTGCTCGGCACTGTAACGAAGCCCGTCGGGGATGTTGCTCATGATTCCTCCAGGTGATCGGGGACGCTGGACCGTCCTGAGCGGGTCCACGCGGTACAGCACTGAGACTACTGGGGTCCCGTGCCGGGCGCCAATGGCGTCCGGCCACCCTCGGCGACGCGCCCCAACAGGGTCACCAGGCGCTCCCGCTCCCCTTCCGGCACCGGCGCCAGGATGCGCTCCTGGACGCGCAGGACCAAGGGGTCGACTCCCTCCAGGAGTGCTCGGCCGGCCGGGGTCAGCGCCACCTGGCGGGTCCGCCGGTCGAACGGATCGGCCGTCCGCTCCGTCCAGCCTCGCGCCTCCAGCCGGCCCAGCACGTCCGAGGCGCTGGAACGGTCGACCGCCGAGGCCTCGGCCAGCGCGCCCTGCCCCATCCCCCCGGCCCGCCGGAGCTCGTCCAGCACCGCGAACTGGGGACCGGTGAGCTGCCCGCCCACCTCCTCGGACCACAGCACCGAGTGCCGCTGCTGGGCCAGCCGGATCAGGTGACCGGGCCGGCGGTCCCGGCCCGACGGACCGACGTCGGCCACCAGCGCCAGTCGTGCCGTGAACCAGTCCCGGGCCCCGGACGGCAGGGGCTCCAGGAAGCGCGACTGGACACGTGCCACGGGCGCGGCGAGTCCCGCCAGCGCCGCGCCGGAGGGCGCGGTCAGCGTGATGACCTGCCGGCGGCCGTCGCGGGGGTCCCGGGACTGCCGGATCCACCCCTGGTCCCGGAGCCGTCGCACGATCCCCGCCGTGGTGGACCGGTCAAGCCCGGCCCGGAGGCCGATCGTGTTCTGGTCCAGGCCGTCGTCGGCTGCCGTGAGGGTGGCCAGGAGGGAGTACTGGGAGGGGGTGAGCGTCGAGCCGACCTCCTCGGACCACAGGACGTTGTGCACCTGCTGGCACCGGCGCAACAGGTGTCCGACGAGCGCCCCCCTCCCTGGGCCCCGGTCCCGCCCGTCCCCTTCCGTCGCCACCATGCACTGCCTTTCCGAGTAGGTTCCATCTGCCGCGTCCATGCGTAGGCGGACGATGCACCGCCGGGCGCCCGGACCTCGCCGGACGACGGGTGCGGATGCGACCGCCCCAGCATACTGTGGCTCCAGTCACGCGACTGCGTTATGATCGCCACGGAATCATTCAGCACACGGACGATTGGTGGGCACCCCGCCACGCACCTGTCCCCTCCGGCGAGAAGGAGCCTCATGCAATATCACCTGAACGGCTACCGCTACGGCGATCCCACCATCCAGCCCGCGGCCACCGGTCGTGAGGGAGGACAGGGCCCCCTGCCCGAGGAGGTGGACGTCCTCGTCGTGGGAACCGGGCCCGCCGGCACCGTCCTGGCCGCCCAGCTGGCCGAGTTCCCCGAGATCACCACGCGCGTGGTGGAACGCCGTCAGGGCCCGCTGCCGGTGGGCCAGGCCGACGGCGTGTCCTGCCGGACCGTCGAGATGTTCGACGCCTTCGGGCTCGCATCCACGCTGGTGAACGAGGCCTACTGGGTCAACGAGACCACCTTCTGGTCCCCCGACTCCGCGGACCGCACGGGCATCGCCCGCACCGGCCGGGTCCAGGACGTCGCCGACGGGCTGAGCGAGTACCCCCACGTCATCGTCAACCAGGCCCGGATGCAGGAGATGCTGCTGGAGAAGGCCGCCAAGTCCCCCTCCCGGCTCGAGGTCGACTACGGCTACAAGGCCCTGGGCGTCGAGGTCCCCGAGGACCCGGAGGCACTCGTCACCGTGACCCTCGAGGAGACGGACGAGCACGGCAAGGGCACCGGCGTGACCCGCACGGTCAGGGCGCGCTACGTGGTGGGCTGCGACGGCGCCCGCTCGGCGATCCGCACCTCGATCGGCCGCGCCCTGCACGGGGACGCCCAGAACCACGCCTGGGGCGTCATGGACATCCTGCCCGTGACCGACTTCCCGGACGTGCGCAAGAAGGCGGTCATGCAGTCCTCGAGCGGCGCGCTCCTCCAGATCCCCCGCGAGGGTGGGCACCTGGTGCGCTACTACGTGGACCTCGGCGACATCCCCGAGGGTGACCGCAGCATCCGGGACCGCACCACCTACGAGGACATCCTCTCGGCGGCGCAGAAGGCCATCCGTCCGTACACCCTGGACGCCCGCGACGTGGCGTGGTGGAGCGTCTACGAGGTGGGCCAGCGCGTCACGGACGGCTTCGACGACGTCACCGAGCCCGGCAGCCGCGACCCCCGCGTGTTCATCGCCGGCGACGCCTGCCACACCCACTCGGCCAAGGCCGGCCAGGGCATGAACGTCTCCATGCAGGACACCTACAACCTGGGCTGGAAGCTCGCCGCGGTCCTGCAGGGCCGGTCCCCGAGGTCGCTGCTCACCACCTACTCCGAGGAGCGCCAGACGATCGCCCAGGACCTCATCGACTTCGACAAGCGCTGGTCGAGGATGATGGGCTCCAAGGTCGCGGACCCCGACCACCCCGAGGCCGGCGGGGTGGCCGCCACGGACGTCGAGGCCCACTTCGTGGCCGGAGGCGTGTTCACCGCCGGCCTGTCCACCGTGTACCGCCAGTCCCTGCTGACCGGCGGGACGGCACACCAGGACCTCGCCACCGGGTTCGAGGTCGGGACCCGCTTCCACTCGGCCCCGGTCATCCGGGTAGCCGATGCCAAGCCCGAACAGCTGGGCCACGTGCACGAGGCCGACGGCCGGTGGCGCCTGTACGCCTTCGCCGACGCCGCCGACGCCGCGGACGCCGGGTCCGAGGGCTCGGCGCTGCGCGGGCTCATCACCTTCCTGGACGAGTCGGCCTCCTCCCCCGTCCGCCGCTTCACCCCGGCCGGCTGGGCCGACGACGCCGTGTTCGACGTCCGCGCGATCCTGCAGCAGGAGCACCTGGACGTCGACCTGAACGCCCTCCCGCAGTTCCTGCTCCCCGCGAAGGGGAGGTTCGGCCTGCGCGACTACGAGAAGGTGTTCTCGGCGGAGCGGACCAACGGCCGCCTGCTCGGTGACGTGCCCGGGCTGACGGCCACGCAGGACATCTACGACCTGCGCGGCATCGACCGCGAGCGCGGTGCCCTCGTGGTCGTCCGACCGGACCAGTACATCGCGCAGGTGATGCCGCTGGAGGCCCACGAGGAACTCGCCGGGTTCTTCGCGGCCTTCATGGTCGAGCAGTCCTGACCCCTTTCCGGCGTCACCCGTGAGGGCCGGCCCGCCCCGTGGCGGGCCGGCCCTCGGCGCACCCGCCCGGTGTCCACCGGCACGGGAGACGGCGCCGCGGGCTCAGTCGCCGTCCGGCATTCCCGCCACGTAGGCTGCCTGGCCCACGTGTTGGAGCGCATCGGCGAAGATGCTGACCAGGCGCGCCCCCCGCGTGACCGGCGGGTGCCAGCCCTCGTCGACGACCACGCCGAGGTCGTCGGACCGCAGCCGGCCCAGGTAACCCGTCGCGGCCCCCGTGACCGCGGCGAGGTAGTCCCGGAGCAGGCCCTTGTCCGTCACGACGACGGCGCGGGCCTCGGCCGACGAGTGACCGAAGCCGTGGCCCTCGGCCGGCACCGTCGGCCCGAAGCGGCCGGGCCAGTCCCCTGCGGTCCACGTCTCCTCGACGCCGGCGAGCGCGGCGACCTGGGCGTCGGTCTCGCGGCCGGCATGCCAGACGAGCCAGGCGATCGAGTTCGGGTGCCCACCGGGATGCGCATTGAGCCGGGTGGGGTGCACCTCACCCCAGAACAGGTCGAGCTGGTCGAGGGGCCTGCGGGCCAGGTCGGTGAGGATGTCGGTGGCGTCCATGGCGCCAGTCTGGTCCATGGGCGGGCTCCCCGTCAGGACCGGGCCGGCACGGGTCCGGCGTAGGCGGCCGAGATCCGGTGATAGGCCGGCGACCGCCACGCCACCACCGCCGCGAGGACCATGACCAGTCCCGCGACGAGGAAGACGAGCGCGATCCCCCGGGCCGTCCCCGTGCCCAGCAGTGGTTCCAGGGCCGCGCCGCCCTCGGCACCCCGGGCGAAGGGGATGATCCAGACCTCCGCGATCGGGGCCACCACGAAGGCCGTCACGGGTGCCGCCGCCGACTCGACGGCCGCGGCGAACCCGAAGACCCGTCCCTGGCGGTGCAGCGGCACGACCTTCTGGATGACGGTCTGCTCCGCGGCCTCCACGGCCGGGATGCCGAGCATGTACAGCCAGATGCCCAGGACGTACAGCCACCCCCACTCCCGGATGGTGAACAGCGAACCGATCACCCCCATGATCGCGACGATGCCCAACAGGGTGCGGATGGGGTTGGGCCCCAGCCCGAGGCGTCCGACGAGGACCCCGCCGAGGATGAAGCCCGTGGCTCCGAGGGCGAACCAGGCGCCCCAGAGCTCGACCGTGAACAGTTCCAGGCCGTAGGGGTCCATCAGGGCCAGGTACACGCCGCCGATGAAGTTGTTGAACGTCGTGAACAGGATCAGCGCGACCATGCCCGGAATGTCCCGGATCGCGGACCAGGCGCCCGCGAGGTCGAACCCCCCGTGGGCGTCGGAGGGAGCCGGTGCGGCCTCCTCGGGCAGGCGCAGGATCGCCAGGTGGGCCAGGGCCAGGGCCGAGAGGACGACGGCGACCAGCACGGTCGGGCCCATCCCCAGCAACCCGATCGAGAGCCCGGACAGGACGGAGGTGGCGATGAAGGCCAGCCCCTGCACCATGCCCACGTAGCCGTTGGCGTTGGCCCGCCGGTCCTGGTCGATGAGCAGGGTGACGGTGGTCGACAGCGCGATGTTCCGCAGGTTCTCGACGACGGCCCCCGCCAGGACGGACAGGGCGAACGCCCAGAACCACGGGCGGTCCAGGGCGCTGCGCTCCTCGGCCGGTGCCACCAGGAACAACAGTCCGGCCACGGCGAACATCGCCAGCGTGACGGCTCCCGCGAACCGCATCACCGGAAGCTTGCGGAACCGGTCCACGTAGGTGCCGAAGCTGATCCCGGTGGCGGCCAGCAGCAGCATGTAGGCGCCGCCGATCACCCCCGTGGCGATCACGTTCCGCGTCTCGAGGTAGATCCAGAAGGTGATGGCGAACCACAGGTAGCTGGTGGTGAGGTTGGCCAGGGCAGTGTTGGCCAGGATGCCGGCGAAGGTGCGGTTGCGCTCCCCCGCCGTACGCACCGGGCGCGTCTGCATGCGCACAGCGTACGCCCACCGGTGGGCCGGGGGCGACGGGCCGACGTCGTGGTGCCGAGTCGGCAGAACCGGGCACGGAATCTCCGGAATCAGGTGTGCTTTCGGTCACACGTGGGTACCGTGTCCCCATGAGCATCGACATTCCCTCAGCAGAAGACTTCGCCGAGCTCACGCAGCACCGGCACGCCGCGAGCGTGTCGTTGTATGTTGCGTCGTCCGGGGCCGACGACGCCCGGGCGCCGATCGGCCGGAACCCCGAGGCGGCCCAGGTGGCCCTGCGCACGATGGCCACGGAGGCTCTGGCCACGCTGCCCGGGTCCGTGCCCGCCGAGGACCGGGAGCGCGTCAGCGCCGAGGTGGCCGCACTGGAGGAGGACCGGGACTTCTGGTCCACCCAGGCGCGCTCCATCGCGGTGTTCGTCTCGCCGTCGGGGTTGCGCGCCTTCCGGCTCATGAACAACCTGAACAGTCACTGCAGCGTCGGCGACCGGTTCGACGTCGGCCCCCTCATCCGGGCCACGACCTTCGCCCACAGCGGGTACGTGCTGGCACTGACGAAGGGATCGGTGCGGCTGCTGGCCCTGGAGGCCGACGCCTCCTGCCATGAGGTGCCGCTGACCGGGCTGCCCGACGACCTCGGCCTCGAACTGCAGACCGCCGACAACGAGGGCCGCATGGACCGCCAGCGCGCGGACGGGAACCAGCGGCCCAAGGTCCAGCGCCGTGACTACTGCTCGACCGTCCAGGAGGCGGTCCTGCGCCAGATCAACGGGTCCGCCCACCCGCTGGTGCTGGCGGCCAGCCCCGACCTGGAACCGGCCTACCGGGAGGTCAACACCTACCAGCGGCTCGTGGAGGAGGGCATCGGCGTCAACCCGGCCTCGCTGTCCCTGGAGGACCTGGGGAAGCGCGGCCGTGAGGTGCTGGACCGCAACTACGCCACCCAGCTGGCCGCCTGGCGCGAGCGCTTCGGCACGCAGCGCGCCCATGGCCGGGCCAGTGCCAAGCTGCGGGAGATCGCCAGGGCGGCGACCGCGGGCCGGGTGGACGTGCTGCTGTTCGATCTCGCGGCCGAACGCGAGGGCACCATCGACGAGTACGGCGAGGTGACTGTCGCGGAGGAGCCCAGCGCCCACACCTACGGCCTGGCGGACGAGGTCGCGGCCCGGGTACTGCGTACCGGCGGAACCGTCAAGGCCGTCCGCTCGGCAGACCTTCCCGACGGCGCCCTGATCGCGGCGACGTTCCGTTCACCGGCCTGAGCCGCGCCGAGGGCGGGTGCTGACCGGATCGTCCCGGTCGGCACCCGCCCTCCCCGCTCGGCAGGTCAGTGGACTCCGCGCATGGCCCGGTGCACCGGGCGGGAGATGACCAGCATGACCACGCCGATCGCGATGGTCACGGCACCGAGGATCCCGAAGTAGGTGCCCTCCGTCTCAGCGGTG
Organism: Citricoccus sp.; assembly: GCF_035445025.1. NCBI lineage: Bacteria > Bacillati > Actinomycetota > Actinomycetes > Micrococcales > Micrococcaceae > Citricoccus > Citricoccus sp. Next base: position 73,169 of record NZ_DAOMPX010000006.1, read on the forward strand.
TAGTAGCCGGCGAGCGCGCCGGACAGCGCGGTGCCCAGGGCCACCGAGAGGTTGTACAGGGCCACCATCATCACCGGGAACGCCGCGGGCGCGAGCTTGGTGGACAGGGACAGCCCCACCGGGGAGACCATGAGCTCACCCATGGTGGCCACCAGCATGATGAACCCGATCCACAGCACCGGTACCGCTCCCGTGCCGACCATCGGCAGGAACAGCAGGAAGGCGGCGCCCATCAGGGCGATGCCCACCCCGAACTTGACCGGGGTGTTGGGCTGGCGGCGGCCCAGCTTCGTCCACAGTGCGGCGAAGACGGGGGCCAGCAGGATGATGAAGAACGGGTTGAAGGACTGCACCCACGGGATCGGCATCTCCCAGTCGCCCAGCATGCGGTCGAGCCGCGTGTCCGAGTAGAGGGTGATGACGGTGAACTGCTGCTGGAACAGGGCGAAGAAGGCGGCCGAGCCGATGAACAGCGGAATGAAGGCCAGCACGCGACTGCGCTCCTCGCCGGTGGTCTTGGCCGACGTGAGGATGACCGCGAAGATCGCGATCGCGGCCACCACGGAGAGGACGACGACGACGTCGGCCAGGTTCGCGGCGTTGACGAGCCCGGTGGCCACGGCCACCGCGATCACCGCCAGGGCCACGACGGTGATGCCGATCCACCGGCCGTACTGGCTGCGCGGCAGCGGGCTGGGCACGTGGTGGACGTGCTCCGGCAGGCTCTTGCGGGTCAGCGCGTACTGGGTCAGGCCGATGGCCATGCCCACGGCCGCCAGTCCGAAGCCGACGTGGAAACCCCAGGTCTGGGCGGTCCAGCCGGTCAGCAGGGGCCCGACCAGGCCACCGATGTTGATGCCCATGTAGAAGATGGAGAACCCTGCGTCGCGCCGCGGATCGGCCCGCGTGTAGAGGTTGCCGACCAGGTTGGCGACGTTCGCCTTCAGCCCGCCCGAACCGAGCCCCACCAGGACCAGGCCCAGCGCGAGCCCGGGGACGCCCGGGACCAGGGCCAGCGCGATGTGCCCGCACATGATGAGCACCCCGCTGATGAACATCGTCCGTTCCGAGCCCAGCAGCCGGTCGGCCACCCAGCCGCCGATGATGCAGAACACGTAGACCATGCCGCCGTAGGCACCGACGATGCCGGTGGCCACCGCCTCGTCGATCCCCAGGCCGCCCTCGGCGACCGTGAAGTACATGTAGATGAGCAGGATGCCCTGCATCCCGTAGAACGAGAAGCGCTCCCACAACTCGACGCTGAACAGGTTGGCGAGCGGGCCCGGCTGGCCGAAGAACGTCCTGCCCGAGGGGTTCCGCTCAGCGGCGGTGGGTTCGATGGTTTCTGGAGAATGCACCCATACACTTTCCTCCTCTCCTCTGGCAAGTGCAAGTTCACCTGATGGACCCGCTGGACCTGACGGCCGGGGACGTTAGATTCGGGGCATGGACTTTCCGTTCTACACCGTCGGTCACTCGACCCGGACGCTGGAGGAGTTCCTGGACCTGCTGCGCTCGGTGGACGTCCGGTTGCTCGTGGACGTGCGGCGACTGCCCGGTTCGCGCCGCTACCCGCACTTCGACCAGGAGGTCCTCGCGGCATCCCTGTCCGGGACGGGCATCGAGTACCGGCGCCTGGCCTCCCTCGGCGGCCGGCGGTCACGCGACCGGTCCGTCCCGGAGGAGGTCAACGGCTTCTGGGAGAACCGCAGCTTCCACAACTATGCGGACCACGCCCTGTCGGAGGAGTTCAGGACGGGACTGGCCGAGCTGCGGGCGTGGGGTGCCGAGCGGACGGCGGCGGTGATGTGCTCGGAGGCGGTGTGGTGGCGGTGTCATCGCCGGATCATCGCCGACCACCTGCTCGCGGCGGGCGAGGCCGTGCACCACCTCATGGAACCGGGCAAGGCTCCCCCGGCCCAGCTCACCGCCGGTGCCGTGGTGGATCCCGACGGCGGCCGGGTCACCTACCCCGCGCGGTGAGCCGCCGGCGCCGGCGCGGCGAACCGGTCCACGAGGCGGACGCTCTCCGGGTGCGTGCTCGACCGCGCCACGCTCCGCGCCTCCGCGCGCAGGTGCTCCTCCCAGTCCGCCCCGTAGCGACCGGCGCGGAGCAGTGCCTTGGTGGGGCCGACCACGTGGTCCGCGTTGGCCGCGAACGCGTCCTCGGCCTCCGTCAGCCGGCGGGCGAAGCCGGCGGCCGGGACGGACTGGCTGGCCAGCCCCCACTCCACGGCCTCCGCCCCGCCCAGCCGGCGTCCACCCAGGGTCAGCTCAACCGCCCGGTGATATCCGACGGTACGCGGCAGCAGGTAGGACACCCCGGTGTCCGGGGTGAGCCCGACGCCGGCGAAGGCCCCGACGATCTTCGCCTCGTCGCTGGTCAGTACCCAGTCCGCGGCGAGCAGCAGGCCCAGGCCGGCCCCGGCCGTGGCGCCGTTGACCCCGGCGACCACCAGCAACCGCGTGCGGGACAGGGCGGTCATCAGGGTGCTCGTCGCCGTCGCCAGGGACAGCAGGAGCTCGTGCCGCTCCCCGGCCGGCACCGAGGCCATGGATCGGACGTCACCGCCAGCGCAGAAGAAGCGGTCGCGGCCCGTCACGGTCAGCACCTGGACCCGGGGATCTGCCTCGGCGCGTTCGAGTTCCGTGACCAGGGCCTCCGCGAGGGGCTCGTCGAGGGCGTTGCCGGCGGCGACGCGGTCCAGGACGAGCCGGACCACCCCCGAGCGGCGTTCGACCCGCAGCGGCGACGTCACGACTGCACCCTCGGCACCGGGGTCTCGGTGCGCTCGGCACGCAGTTCGCGCTTGAGGAGCTTGCCGGACTGGTTGCGGGGCAGTTCGGCGACGAAGTCCACGCGCTTGGGCACCTTGTAGTCGGCGATCCGGTCCCTGACGTGCGCTCGCACGGCCTCGGCGGTCAGGGCGGCACCGTCCTTGAGGACCACGACCGCGGTGATGGCCTCGATCCAGCGCTCGTCGGGCAGGCCGATGACGGCCACCTCGGCCACCTCGTCGAGCTCGTAGATGCAGTCCTCGACCTCCCGTGGAGCCACCATGACCCCGCCGGTGTTGATCACGTCCTTGATGCGGTCCACCACCTGGATGTACCCCTGGGCGTCCCGGGTGACCTGGTCCCCGGAGCGGAACCAGCCCTCGGAGAAGGCCTCGGCGGTGGCCTCGGGCTTGTTCCAGTACCCGTCCATCAGCTGGGGGGAGCGGTACTGGATCTCCCCGGGCTCGCCGGGTTCGGCCACGCGCCCCTCGGCGGTGACCACCCGGGCCTCGACGAGGTAGACCGGCCGCCCGCAGGAGGCCGGTCGGGCGTGGTGCTCCTCCGGGCGCAGCACGGTGCACAACGGGCCCAGCTCGGACTGGCCGAAACAGTTGTAGAACCCCAGTCCCGGGAACCGGGACCGCAGCCGGCCCAGCACGGTCACGGGCATGATCGAGGCCCCGTACTGGGCCTTCGTCAGGGAGGACAGGTCACGGGTGTCCAGCTCGGGATGGTTGGACAGCGGTACCCACACCGTGGGGGCCAGGAACAGGGAGCCGATGTGCTCCTCCTCCACGTAGCGCAGGATCTCCGGCACGTCCGGCTTGGCCAGCAGGCGCACCGTGGCCCCCAGGGAGAGATACGGCAACAGGAACACGTGCATGGCCGCCGAGTGGTACAACGGCATCGCCACCAGCGGCCGGTCCTCGGCCGTGAAGTCCAGGGCGATGACCGAGGAGACGTACTCGGCCATCAGCGCCCGGTGGGTCATCATCGCCCCCTTCGGGGCCGACGTCGTCCCCGAGGTGTACAGCAGCTGGAGCAGGTCCGTCTCGACCGGGCCCGTGCCGGGCTCCGCCCCCGCACCCGGGCCGGAGCCGGGTCCCTCGCCCTCAGCGGTCTCCAGGAGGGACTGCTGCCCCGTGCCGGAACCGGGGAACATCGGCAGGACGGTCTCGACGCCGGCCGCACGGCCCCCGTCCAGGACCTCGCGGACCAGCGGGGCCAGGGCGTTGTCCGCCACGATCAACCGCGCCCCGGAGTCCTCCAGGATGTAGGCGAGCTCACCGCCCTTGAGGGCGAAGTTCACCGGGACGTGGACCACGCCCGCCTGGGCGCAGGCCAGGAACAGCACGAGGTACGCGTCCGAGTTCACCCCGTAGGCCGCCACCCGGTCCCCCGGTGCGAGCCCGAGGTCCCTCAACCGGTGGCCCACGCGGTCCACGGCCGCCCCCAGGTCGCGGTAGCTCCAGTGACGGTCCTGGAACCGCAGCGCGACGGTGTCGCCGAAGGTGGACACGGCGCGGCGCACCAGGGCACCCACCGTGTTCTGCTGGGCCTGCTGGACGGCCGCCCCCACGCCCCTGCCGGTCTCGGTGTCGGTGTCGGTCGATGTCATGGTCAGAGCCTCTCGATGATGGTGACGTTGGCCTGGCCGCCGCCCTCGCACATGGTCTGCAGCCCGTAGCGGCCGCCGGTGCGTTCTAGTTCGTGCAGCATCGAGGTCATCAGCCGGGCCCCGGTGGCCCCGATCGGGTGGCCCAGGGCCATCGCCCCGCCGTTGACGTTCACCCGGGTCATGTCGGCCCCCGTCTCGTGGGCCCATGCCAGCACCACGGCGGCGAACGCCTCGTTGATCTCGATCACGTCCAGGTCATCGAGGCTCATCCCGGTCCGTTCCAGGGCGTGCCGGGTGGCACGGATCGGGGCCGAGAGCATCATCACCGGGTCATCGCCCCGGGCCGAGACGTGGTGGATCCTGGCCCGCGGGCTCAGACCGTACCGCTCCACGGCGGCCTCGGAGGCGATGAGCAGGGCCGCGGCCCCGTCGGACATCTGCGAGGCGGACGCGGCGGTGTGCAGCCCGCCGGGCACGATCGGCTCCAGCGAGGCCATCTTCGCCACGTCCGGGACCCGGGGACCCTCGTCCGCGGTGACCCCCGGCGCCTGGGGCACCGGGATGATCTCCCGCTCGAAGCGCCCCGCCGCCTGGGCGGCCAGGGCCCGCTCGTGCGAACTCACCGCCAGCCCCTCCAGCGCCTCACGGCTGAACCCCCACTGGGCGGCCATCATCTCCGCGCCCCGGAACTGGGAGATCTCCTGGCCCCCGTACCGGTCCGCCCAGCCCACGGACCCGGTGAACGGGTCCGGGAACCCCAACTCCGCGGCCGCCTGGTTGGCGTGGGACAGCGGGATCGTAGACATCGACTGCACCCCGCCGGCCACCACCAGGTCACTGGTGCCGGACATCACCGCCTGGGCGGCATAGTGCACCGCCTGCTGGCCGGAACCGCACTGGCGCTCCACCGTGGTCCCGGGCACCGCTTCGGAGCCCCCGGCCGCCAGCCAGGCGTTGCGGGCGATGTCCATCGCCTGCGGACCCAGCTGGTCGATACACCCCAGGATCACCTCGTCATACTCGGCCGAGTCGATCCCGGCCCGTCGGACGATCTCCGCGATCGGCGCGGCGGCCAGGTCCAGGGGGTGGACTTGCGCCAGGCCCTTCCCGCGCCGGCCCACCGGGGTCCGCACGGCATCGATGATGTAGGCCTCGGCCACGATTGCTCCTCCAGGTCAGGATGGTCGGCACGCAGTGGCGACGGGACTCACGACGTGTGATCCGACCCACGTGTATGAGGATGTCCAACCACTGGAGATCTGTCCAGAGCGAGGGAAGGAAAAGTTACCGGCCGGTTCGTGGGTGCGTCCCCGTCCGGTCGGCGGTGGCCCCCGACGTGGAGTTCGGGACGCTGAGGGTGAGCGCGGGTCAGCAGCAGGCGCTGGCCCGGACGGGCAGCAGCACCGGGACGGTCGCGGGTGTGGGCGGGATGTCGATGGATGCGGTCGTGGGGGCCGGAGTGCAACAGCCCTGATCGGCAGTGCCGGCGACGGGGGTCGGGACGTCACAGGACCCGCCCAGGTCGGTGGAGCACACCCCGGTCTCGGGCAGCTCCAGCTCCACGTGGTTGGCGGCGGCCTGGTCCCCGGCCAGGGAGGCGGCGATGGAGCGGACCTGTTCGTAGCCGGTGGCCATCAGGAAGGTCGGCGCCCGCCCATAGCTCTTCATGCCCACGATGTAGAACCCCGGCTCGGGATGGGCGAGCATCTTCTCCCCATGCGGCGCGACCGAACCGCAGGAGTGGAACTCCGGATCGATCAGCGGGCCCAGTCGCCTCGGGGCCTCCACGGCCGGGTCCAGGTCCAGGCGCAGCTCGGAGAGCATGCCCAGTGCGGGACGGAATCCGGTGGCCGGCACCACCACGTCCACCACCAGCCGTTCGTCTCCGGCCGGGGTGGAGGCCTGCACCATCATCCCCAGGCCGGTGGTGGTGAAGGCGGTGATGGTGAAGGACGGGTGCACCCGGATGGTCCCGGTCTCCACCAGGTGGCGCAGCCGGGTGCCCAGGGCCCCGCGGGCCGCCAGTTCGTCGCGGTCCTCGCCGCCATAGACCCGGGTGACGTCGGCCGAGCGGACCGCCCAGGAGATCCGGGTGCCCGGGGCGTCCTGGGCCAGGGCGCCGAGCTCGAGCAGGGTGTTGGCCGCCGAGTGCCCGGCCCCGACCACCAGCACGTGCTGACCGGCGAACCGGGCCCGGTCCCGGCCGGTGACGTCCGGCAGCGCGGTGGTGATCCGCCCTGCCGCGCGGGCAGCGGTCTCCCCGGGTGCCTCCAGTCCGGCCTGGCCCAAGGGGTTGGGCTGGCCCCAGGTGCCGGTGGCGTCGATCACCGCGGACGCGAACACGTCTTCCACGGTGCCGTCCGCGTGCTGGATGCGGACCAGGAAGGGTGTGTCCAGGCGGCCGGCGGTGCGGGTCTTGTCCATCCCGGCCCGGGACACCGCGATCACGCGGGCACCGGTGCGGATCCGGGGTGCCAGGGCCTCGGTGGCGGCCAACGGCTGAAGGTACTGCTCGACCAGTTCGGTCCCGGTGGGCAGGGCCTCCGGGTCCGGGGTGACCCATCCGGTGGGCTCGAGCAGGCGGGCCGCGGCGGCGTCGACGTTGTACCGCCACGGGGAGAACAGTCGGGTGTGGCCCCAGGCCCGGATGGCCGCCCCGACGTCTGGGCCAGCTTCCAGGACCAGTGGGTCCAGGCCGCGCTCGACCAGGTGGGCGGCGGCGGCCAGGCCCACCGGTCCGGCGCCGATGACCACGACCGGAAGCCCGGTGGGGTCCGCGCTGATGTCGGTCGTGCTGGAGCTGCTGGCTGTGGTGGTGGGGATGGTGGTGTCAGCCATGAGTGGGCTCCTCGACGAGTGCGGTGGCGATGGACTCGGCATCATTCAGGGCGGCCAGGTAGCGCTCGGCGTCCAGGGCCGCGGCGCAGCCGGTGCCGGCCGCGGTGATGGCCTGGCGGTAGCGGTGGTCCACCGCGTCCCCGCAGGCGAAGACCCCGGTCAGGTTGGTGTGGGTGGTGCGGGCGTCCACGACGATGTACCCCTCGGCGTCCAGCTCCAGCTGGTCGGCGACCAGTTCGGTGCGGGGCAGGTGGCCGATGGCCACGAACACCCCGGTCGCGGCGAGATCGCGGGTGTCCCCGGTGATGGTGTCGGTCAGGGTGACCCCGGTGACCTTGTCGGCGCCGTGGATCGCGGCGACACGGCTATTCCAGGCGAAGTGGATCTTGGGATTGTCCTTGGCGCGGGCGGCCATGATCTTCGAGGCCCGCAGGGCGTCCCGGCGGACCACGACGGTGACGGAGCGGGCGAAGCGGGTGAGGAACAGGGCCTCCTCCATGGCCGAGTCCCCGCCGCCGACGACGACGATGTCCTGGTCGCGGAAGAAGAACCCGTCACAGGTGGCGCACCAGGACACCCCGTGCCCGCTGAGGCTCTTCTCCTCGGGCAGGCCGAGCTCCTTGTAGGCCGAACCGGTGGCCACGATCACCGCCGGGGCCCGGTAGGTCATCCCGGTCAGGGTGGTGACCTCCTTCAGGTGCCGGGACAGGGACACGGACGCGGCGTCGTCGTACTCGATGATGGCCCCGAACCGGATGGCCTGCTCCGCCAGTCCGGCCATCAGCTCCGGGCCCTGGATCCCGCCGGGGAACCCGGGGAAATTCTCCACCTCGGTGGTGTTCATCAGCGCCCCGCCGTGGGTGACGGATCCGGCGATCACCCGCGGGGCCAACCCGGCCCTCGCGGCGTAGATCGCGGCGGTGTACCCGGCCGGACCCGAGCCGATGATGATCAGCTGGTCCGTGGCCTGCTCAGTGCTCGTGGTGTCCGTGGTCGTGGTGCTCATGGGATGGTTCGCCTTCAGTTCGCGGTGGACTCGGCCGGGAGCAACTCGGCGATGAGCTGCTCGATGCGGGTCTTGATCTCGTCGCGGATGGGGCGCACGCCCTCGACGCCCCGACCGGCCGGGTCGTCCAGCTTCCAGTCCTCATAGCGCTTGCCCGGGTAGAACGGGCAGGCGTCGCCGCAGCCCATGGTGATCACCACGTCGGAGTCCTGCACCGCCTCATAGGTGAGGACCTTGGGCTGGTTCGCGCTGATGTCGATGCCCTCCTCGGCCATGGCCTCCACGGCGGCCGGGTTGACCGACTCGGCGGGCGCGGAGCCGGCGGAGCGGACCTCGATCCGGCCCTCGGCCAGATGCTGCAGGTAGGCGGCGGCCATCTGGGACCGCCCGGCGTTGTGCACGCACACGAACAGCACCGACGGCTTCTGGGCGGTCGGGGTGGTCTCTGCAGTCATCGGGTCATCTCTTCTCGGTCGGTGGGTCACGGAGCAGTCGGTCATGAGGAGGTCAGGGGCCGGGGGTACCGGTGAGGTCGGTGAGCAGGGTGCGCACGCGGGCGTCGATATCGTCGCGGACCAGGCGCATCCGCTCGGCCCCTTCGATGCCGCGGGTGGAGGGCTCGTCGGTATGCCAGGTCTCGATGGTCCCTGCCATACCCTCCACCGGGTCGACCTTCGCCTCGTCCCCCAGGACGATGACCCGGTCCACGCGGGCCAGCAGGTCTACGTCGATGGGCTTGGGCTGGCCGCCGGACATGTCCGCCCCGACCTCGGCGACGACCTCGGCCGAGAGGACGTTGATCGCCTCGCCCGGTTTAGTTCCGGCGGAGTGGACTTCCACGCTGCCGGCGGCGTGGTGGTCCATCAGGGCCGCGGCCATCTGGGACTTGCCACCGTTCTTGGCACACACGAACAACACGGCCGGCCGGGACGCGGACTCTGAGGTGGTCATCTCTGGCTCTCCTGTCGGGGATGAGGGTTCAGGCGCGGGTCGCGGCGACGGTCTCGGCGCGGACCGGGACGGTGGGGTCCCCGGGGAACAGCCTGCGCCCGGCCCACAGGGACACGTAGACCAGCCCCACCAGCACGGGAACCTCGATCAGCGGGCCGACGACACCGGCCAGGGCCTGGCCGGAGGTCACCCCGAAGGTGCCGATGGCCACGGCGATGGCCAGCTCGAAGTTGTTGCCCGCGGCGGTGAAGGCCACCGTGGTGGACTTCGCGTAATTCAGCCCCACCGCCTTGGAGGCGATCAGGGCGATGCCGAACATCAGCACGAAATAGGCCAGCAGCGGCAGCGCGATCCGGGCCACGTCCCAGGGGTTGGAAGTGATCGCCTCGCCCTGCAGGGCGAACAGCAGCACGATGGTGAACAGCAGCCCGTACAGCGCCCAGGGCCCGATCTTGGGCAGGAACTCCTCCTCGTACCAGGTGCGCCCCTTGGCCCGCTCCCCCAGCACCCGGGTGAGGAAACCGGCCAGTAGCGGGATGCCCAGGAAGACCAGGACGCTGAGCACGATCGCCCAGACGGAGAAGTCGGCAGACGTGGTGGGCAGGCCCAGCCAGGAGGGCAGCACCTGGAGGTAGAACCACCCCAGAGCACCGAAGGCGATGACCTGGAAGACGGAATTGATGGCCACCAGCACGGCTGCGGCCTCCCGGTCCCCGCAGGCCAGGTCGTTCCAGATGAACACCATCGCGATGCACCGGGCCAGCCCGACGATGATCAGTCCGGTGCGGTACTCGGGCAGGTCCGGCAGCAGCAGCCAGGCCAGGGTGAACATCAGCGCCGGGCCCACGAGCCAGTTCAGCACCAGGGAGGTGACCATCAGCCGCTTGTCCCCGGCCACGCGGTGGGTCTCGTCGTAGCGGACCTTGGCCAGCACCGGGTACATCATCACCAGCAGCCCGATCGCGATCGGCAGGGAGACCTCCCCGATCTTCACCGCCTCCAGGGCGGTGTTGAGCCTGGGCACGAAGCGGCCCAGGGCCAGGCCGACGACCATGGCCAGCCCGATCCAGGCCGGCAGCCAGCGGTCCAGGAAGGACATCTCCTTCATCACGCCGTGCTGGGCGGCCGGCGGTGCGGTGGTGGGGACGCTCATGAAAGCCCATCTCTCGTATCGACCAATATCGATGCGAACCCTACCGGGACATATTGGCGTTCGTCAATGTAAGATGGGGTGATGGTCGCGACCACTACTCTTCCCGCCCTAGAGACCACCGGCCGCCGCGCCGAGGCCGCCGGCACGCCGGGGTCGGTGGCGTGTTGTTCCCTGTCCGATGGGCCGATCAGCGCCGAGCAGGCCCAGCGGGCCGCCGGGATGCTCAAGGCCCTGGCCGACCCGATGCGGTTGCGCCTGCTCTCCCACGTCGCCGCCCAGGGCTGCGAGGCCGTGTGCTCCTGCGACCTCACCGAGGAACTCGGCATCAGCCAGCCCACCGTGAGTCACCACATGAAGAAGCTCGTCGACGCGGGACTCCTCATCCGGGAACAGCGCGGGCGGTGGGCGCACTACACCGTGGTCCCAGCCGCCTTCGCCGAGCTGCGTCGGATGCTGGAGATGGGCTGACCCGCCCGCCCCGCCAGCCATGGGAACCATGAAGTCCGGCGAGGTCGACGTCCTGGTGGTCGGCGGGGGTCAGGCCGGACTGGCCGCCGGGTTCTACCTGCACCGTCTGGCCCGCGACGCCGCCCGGGGACGCGTCGGCCCCGCTCCCAGCTTCGCGATCCTGGATGCCAACGACCGCCCCGGTGGGGCATGGCAGTACTACTGGGACTCCCTGGAGCTGTTCTCCCCGGCTGCCTATAGCTCGCTGCCCGGTTACCAGATGCCACCCTGGGCCGGGGTGGGCAACCCCTCGGCCGCCCACGTGGTGTCCTACCTGCGCGCCTACGAGCAACGGTACGAGCTGCCGGTGCACCGGCCCGTCACCGTCCAGGCCGTCGAAGACGGCCCCGACGGGAATTACCTCACCCGCACCGACCGGGGCACCTGGACCAGCCGGGTGGTCATCAATGCCACGGGCTCCTGGCGCCGGCCCTTCATCCCCCGCGTCCCCGGGGCAGAGCAGTTCACCGGGAGCCAGTTGCACACCACCGGTTATCGCGGGCGGGAGCCCTTCGCCGGTCAGCGGGTGATGGTGGTCGGCGGGGGCAACTCCGGGGCGCAGATCGCCACCGACCTGCTGGACGCCGCCCAATCGGTGACCTGGGCGACCCGCCGGCCACCCCGGTACCTGCCCGACGACGTCGACGGCCGGGCCCTGTTCGCCGTGGCCACCGCCCACGTCCAGGCCGCCCGCCGGGGTGAACCCAGCCCCGGCGGGGTCGGATCCCTCGGAGACATCGTCGCCGTGCCCCCCGTCCGGGCAGCCCGGGACGCAGGGCGGCTGGAGGCCGCCTCGATGTTCTCGGCCTTCACCCCCACCGGCATACGGTGGGACAACGGCCGCCGGGCAGAGGTCGACGCGGTCATCTGGTGCACCGGCTTCCGCCCTGACCTGGGCCACCTGCGCCCTTTGGGCCTGAGCACGGAGTGCACCGTCCCGGCCACCACGGGCACCCCGCCCACGCGCTCCCGCGATCGGCCCGGGCTGTTCTTCCTCGGCTCCGGGGACTGGTGCGGCCCGGCCTCGGCCACCCTGATCGGTGTGGGAGCCCCCGCCCGTGCCACCGTCACTGTCGCGACCGACCACCTCACCGGCCCCCTGGAAGACAACCGGAAAGATTAGTCCCACGGTCTTGACCTTGGAGTGGACTCCAAGGTTTATCGTTGTCGCATGACGACCCAGACAGTGGTTCAACGCGGCATGCGGATCGGTGAACTCGCCGCAGCGACCAGCCTGAGCCCGGACACGATCCGGTACTACGAGAAGGCCGGCCTGCTACCCGACCCGGCCCGTACCCCGGCCGGGTACCGCGCCTACGGCCCCGAGGCCGTCGATCGGCTGCACTTCATCCAGGGCGCCCAGCGGCTCGGCCTGCGGCTCGAGGACATCCGCAACCTCCTGGCCATCCGGGACACCGGGAGCTGTCCGTGCGAACCGGCCGGCGACCTGCTGACCCGACGCCTGGCCGAACTGGACGAGAAGATCAGGCACCTCGAGGCCCTGCGCACCGAGATGGCCGCCATGCTCGATGCCCTGCCCACCGAGGACTGTCCCCAGCCCACCCCCGGCACGTGGCTGACACCGGAGAGGAGGTGCTGAGAGATGAACGACTGCTGTGACGACCCGACCTGCCCGCCAGAGTCCTGCGGCTGCGGCTGCTAGGCCACCGGCCCGGACCATCCCGGGAACGCCGACAGCCCGGACCCAATATTGGGTCCGGGCTGTCGGCGATCTCTTGAGAGATCACATGGTCGGGCTAGCGGGATTCGAACCCACGACCTCCTGACCCCCAGTCAGGCGCGCTACCAAGCTGCGCCATAGCCCGTGAGGAGAACGCCCACGGCGTTTTCCACCGGACCCACTCTACCCCATCGCGAGCGGTGCCGTGGACACGCCACGATTGCGTGAGCCGCGGCCGTGGGACCGGCCTCCGTCCGCCCCCGGATCAGGTGAGCCGGACGATCATCTTGCCCCGGTTCTCACCGCGCATCATGGCCAGGAACGCCTCGACGGTGCGGTCGAGACCGTCCATCACCGTCTCCTCGAAGACGACCTCCCCGGAGGACAACCACCCGGTCATCCGCTCCCGGAACTCCTCCACCGCCCCGGGGTGGGCGGCGGCCACCTCCGTGACGATGAAGCCCTGCATGCGCAGCCGACGGGTGAGGACGTGGCCGAGGTTGTCCGGCCCGGCCGGGCGCTGCGTGGCGTTGTACCCGGAGATCTGCCCGCACAGGGCGATCCTGCCGAAGTCGGCCATGACGTCCAGGGCCGCCTCGAGGTGGTCCCCGCCCACGTTGTCGAAGAACACGTCCACCCGGTCCTGGCCGACGGCCCCCGCCAGCTGCTCCCGGATCGGTGCGTCCTTGTAGTTGAGCGCCACGTCATAGCCGTACTGCTGGGTGAGGGCGGTCGTCTTCTCCGTCGTGCCGGCCGAGCCGACCACCCTGGCCGCCCCGAGCAACCGGGCGATCTGCCCCACGGCGGTGCCCACGGCACCGGCGGCGCCCGAGACCAGGACGGTGTCCCCTTCCCGAAGCCCGGCGATCCTGGTCAGGCCCAGGTACGCGGTCATGCCCGGCATGCCGAGGATGCCCAGATGGGCCGAGTGCGGCAGGCCCTCGAGCTCGGGGACGGGCCGGAAGTCCTCCGCCCCGGCCTGGACCCGGTCCGTCCAGCCGTGCTGGTGCAGCACCAGGGTGCCCGGGGGCAGGTGATCGGCCGCCGACTCCACCACGCGGCCCACCGCGCCCCCGGTGATGGTCTCCCCCACCTGGTACGGCGTGACATAGCTGCGTGCCGCGCTCATCCGGCCGCGCATGTACGGGTCCACGGAGAGGAACTCGTTGACCACGCGCACCTGCCCGGGCCGCAGGTCTGCGTACTCCACCGACTCCGTGGCGAAGTCCTCGGGCGTGGGCCATCCCTGCGGGCGGGCGGCCAGGCGGATCTGGGTACTGGTGAACGTGCTCATGGACTCACTCCTGGTGGCGTGTCGGTCGCTTCCGGCACCGACCCTACGCCCGGACCGGCACGCACCCCCGACGTGTCCGCGGCGCGCGGACACCTCGGTTCCCGCGGACGCCGAACAGGGTCCCCGAGGCGGGGCCCCGCGGTCAGAACGTGTACGTGCGCTCGCCCACCCGGAACTCGACGGTGTCCAGGTTCTGCACGCGTTCCTTGGCCTCGGCCGCGACCTGCTCCATGGTCTCCTGCAGCACGGCGGGATCGACCTCCGCGACCTGCTCCCCGTAGTGGACGACCAGCGTGCCCTCGTCCCCCTTGATCTCGAAGGACTCCATGTCCGGACCGGAGGGCATGGACCGGAAGAACTCGGTCACCCTGGAGTTGTCCCCCAGGAGGATGCCGTCGAACCCGGACAGGGAGGACCAGTCGAAGTCCCGGACCTGCTCCACCGTGAGGTCGCCCATCTGCCGCGCCTCGGTCCACAGCCGCTCGGCCTGGGCGGTGACCTCGCCGGCCTGGTTCGTGATCTCCTCGACCTGGGCACAGCCGGCCAGTGACATCATCAGCAGGACAGCCGCACCGGCGGCCCGACGTCTCGAGGTCTTCATCCCGGTATCTTCTCACGGCAGGATGTGACCATGAGCGGCACCTGTGTGGTCGTGGGCGGCGGGCCCGCGGGAATGGTCCTGGGCCTCCTGCTGGCCCGGGCCGGCATCGGGGTGACCGTGCTGGAGAAGCACGGCGACTTCCTCCGGGACTTCCGCGGCGACACCGTGCATCCCAGCACCCTGACCCTGCTCGAGGACCTGGGGCTGTTCGAGGCGTTCGACGCCCTGCCGCAGACCCGGCTGGATGGCGTCGGCTTCCCGGCCCCCGACGGCGGCTCGGTACGTCTGGTGACCCTCGGACGATTGCGGGTGCCCCATCCCTACATCGCGATGGTCCCGCAGTGGGACCTGCTGGACCTGTTGGCCCGGGCGGCCGGCGAGGAACCCACCTTCGCCCTGCGGATGAACACCGAGGCCGTGGACGTGCTGCGCGAGGGCGGTCGCGTCACCGGGGTCCGGTACCGGTCCTCGCAGGGGGCCGGGGAGCTGCGCGCCGACCTCGTCGTCGCCTGCGACGGCCGGGGGTCGGTCCTGCGGCGTGCGGCCGGGCTCCCCGTGCGGGAGTACCCGGTTCCCTTCGACGTGTGGTGGTTCCGGCTGCCCGCCCTCGGGGACCCGAGGACCTCCCTGCTCCCCCGGTTCCGCGCCGGCGCCGCCGTCGTCGCCATCCCGAGGCGGGGGTACTTCCAGGTCGCGTACCTGGGCCGGAAGGGCGGCGACGCCGGGCTGCGCCGCCGGGGCGTCGAGGCACTCCGCCGGGAACTGCACGGCCTGTTGCCCCCGGAGGCCGATGTCCGCGCCCTGACCTCGATGGACCAGGTCAAGCACCTGGACGTGCGGGTGGACCGGCTCCGGCGGTGGCACACCGCCGGCCTGCTGTGCATCGGGGACGCGGCGCACGCGATGTCCCCCGTCGGCGGGGTCGGGATCAACCTGGCCGTGCAGGACGCCGTCGCGACCGCCCGTCTGCTGGCCCCCGCGATCCGGACGGGCCGCGTGGGCCCCCGCGTGCTCGCCCGGGTGCGGCGTCGTCGACTGATGCCGACCGCCCTCATCCAGGCGGTGCAGCGGGTCGCGCACGCCCGGTTCGTCGAACCCGTCCTGGACGGCACGTGGACCGCTCCGTCACCACGGTTCGTCTCCCTGGTCCGCCGGTTCCCCGCGCTGACACTCCTGCCGGCCTACCTGATCGGCGTCGGCCCGTTGCCGGAGCGGGCCCCGGACTGGGCCCGCCGCCCGTCGCGGCCGCGGCCGGTGTCCCCGGCCCGCCGGGTGGCCGCGGACTAGTGCTTGCGGCCGCGCTTCTCGCGGACCCGCATCCCGAGTTCGATCGGGGTCCCCTCGAAGCCGAAGGTCTCCCGCAGCCGGCGGATGATGAACCGCCGGTAGCCCGGGTCCAGGAACCCGGTCGTGAACAGCACGATGCGCGGGGGCCGGGTGGAGGGCTGCGTGGCGAACAGGATCCGGGGCTGCTTGCCGCCGCGCACCGGGTGCGGGTGGGCTGCCACGAGCTCGCCCAGGAAGGCGTTCAGCTTGCCGGTGGGGATGCGCCGGTCCCAGGACTCCAGCGCGGTGTCCAGGGCGGGCACCAACCGGTCCTTGTGCCACCCGGTCTTGGCCGAGAGGTTCACTCGAGGGGCCCAGGCCACGTGGGCCAGGTCCTGCTCGATCTCCCGGTCCAGGTAGAAGCGGCGGTCCTCGTCCATGAGGTCCCACTTGTTGAAGGCCAGCACCAGTGCCCGGCCGGAGTCCACGACGGTCTGCAGGATGCGCACGTCCTGCTCGGACAGCACCTCGGAGGCCTCCAGCAGGACCACGGCCACCTCGGCCTTGTCCAGGGCGGACTGGGTCCGCAGGGAGGCGTAGTAGTCCGCACCGTGGGCCATGTGCTGGCGGCGGCGGATGCCGGCGGTGTCCACGAACCGCCAGAGCCGGCCACCGAGCTCGATCAGCTCGTCCACGGGATCACGGGTGGTGCCGGCGGTGTCGTCCACCACCACGCGGTCGGATCCGGCCAGCTTGTTCAGCAGCGAGGACTTGCCCACGTTGGGCCGTCCCAGCAGGGCCACGCGGCGCGGGCCACCGCGCGGGACGAGCCCGCCGTGGGCGGACTCCTCCGGCAGGACCGCCAGGGCCGCATCCAGCAGGTCACCGGTCCCCCGGCCGTGCACCGCGGAGACGGGGTGGGGCTCGCCGAGGCCGAGGCCCCACAGGGTGGCGGCGTCCGCCTCCTGGGTGATGTCGTCGACCTTGTTGGCCACGAGGATCACCGGCTTCTTCTTGCGCCGCAGCAGCCGGACGACGGCCTCGTCGGTCGAGGTCGCGCCGACGGTCGCGTCCACGACGAACAGCACGGCGTCGGCCACGTCCACGGCCAGCTCGGCCTGCTCGGCCACGCGCTGGTGGATGCCCTTGGCATCGTGCTCCCACCCGCCGGTGTCCACCACGGTGAACACCCGCCCGTTCCACTCGGCCTCGTAGCTGACGCGGTCCCGGGTCACCCCGGGCACGTCCTCCACCACTGCCTCGCGGCGGCCGATGATCCGGTTGACCAGGGTCGACTTGCCCACGTTGGGCCGGCCGACGATGGCCAGCACCGGGGGCACGGGCTCGTCCTCGGGTTCGGCGTCGCCCTCCTCCCAGCCCTGGAGCAGGGCGGCGTCCTCGTCGTCGAGCTCGTAGTCCTGCAGGCCGGCGCGCAGGGCCTCGGCCCGCTGGCGCGCGTCCTCGTCCGAGAGGGCGGCCAGCCGCTCGGCGACGTTGTCCTCGCCGGCGGGCACGTACTCGGCCCCGTCCTGCGGCCCGGTGCCGGTGGTGTTCTCGGTGCTCATGCGCGGTTCCCCTTCGGGGTCGTCGGTGCTGCGGTGTCTGGTGTGGTCACCGGTGCGGCGGTTCCGGCCGCCTCGGTGCCGGGGGCGTGGTGGGCGTCGCCGAAGACGCCCTGGCCGGACTGGCCGGCGATCTCGGCCAGGACGGCCTGCACGGTGGACTCGAGGTCGAGCTCGGAGGAGTCGACGAGACCCACCCCCGCGGCGGGGGTCATGAAGTCCACCACGGTGGAGTCCTTCGCGTCCCGGTCCACCACCTGGGCGGTCAGGTCCTGCCGGCCGACGGTGCCGCCGAGCTGCTCGCCGCGCCGGGCGAGACGGACCTCCGCGGAGGCGGTCAGCAGGATGCGGGCATCGGCGTCCGGGGCCACCACGGTGGTGATGTCCCGTCCCTCGGCCACGATCCGGCGGTGGGAGTCGATCAGCTCGCGCTGACGGGCCACGAGCAGCTCGCGGACGGCCCGGTTGGTGGCCACCACCGAGACGACGGCGGAGATGCCCGGTGCGCGGATGGCCTCGGTGATGTCATGGGTGCCCACCACCACGCGGTCGACGTCAGGGTCCACGGACAGCCCCAGGTCGATGTCCTGGACGGCACTGACGACGGCGTCGTCGTCCTCGAGCACCCCGGCCTCCCGGCAGTGCCAGGCCACGGCGCGGTACATCGCCCCGGTGTCGAGGTAGGCCGCGCCCAGCCGACGTGCGACCTCGCGGGACACGGAGGACTTCCCCGACCCCGAGGGACCGTCCACGGCCACCACGAGGCGACGCGATGCCGCCCCCGTCGTCTCGTCCACCATTCAGACCACCTTCCATCCCCGCGCGGTCAGCGCGTCCGTCAGTTCCTGCCGGCGTCCGGGCAGTACGGAGATCTCCAGCATGCCCACCTGGTACCCGGCCGAGTGGTCCATGCGCAGGTCCTCCACGTTGACGCCGGCGGCGCCGACGTCCTGCAGGACCGCCGAGATCTGGCCCGGGGTGTCGTCCACGATCACGGTGACCACGGCGAAGGCCTGCGGCGGACCGCCGTGCTTGCCCGGGATCCGGGCGTGCCCGGCGTTGCCCTCGGCGATCAGCTGCGCGATGTCCAGTCGTGCACCGGGCGCCGACGGGTCCTCCATCGTGCCGATCAGCCGGTCCAGGTCCTCGCGCACCCCGTAGAGGATCCGCAGGATCTCCGGCGCGTTCGCGGCGAGGATCTGCACCCACAGCTGGGGGTCGGAGGCGGCGATGCGCGTGGTGTCCCGCAGTCCGTTGCCGGCCAGGGCGAGCGAGGCCGCCGGGGTCTCCTGGAGCCGGGAGGACACCAGGGAGGCGGCGATCTGCGGCAGGTGCGAGATCAGCGCCACCGAGGCGTCGTGGTCCTCGGCGCTCATCCGGTGCACGGTGGCGCCCAGGCTGCGGGCGATCTCCTCGGCCGCCGCGACGGCGGACGGGTCGGTCGCCTCGGTCGCGCAGACCACCCAGGGGGCCGCGGTGAACAGCTGGCCGCGGGCCGCCACCGGGCCGGAACGCTCGGAACCGGCCATTGGGTGGGTGCCCACGTAGCGGGCCGCCTGGGCGGGGGCCAGGGTCCCGTCGGCGACGGCGGCCTGCACCTCCGCGGCGATCGCCCCCTTGACCGAGGCGATGTCCAGCACGACGGCCTCCGGGAACCGGCGCAGCGAATCGATCACGACCTGCCCGGTCACGTCCGGGGGCGAGGCCACCACGACGGTGCCCGGCTGCCGGACGTCCGGCGCGTCCGTGGCGCCGTCGGGCCCGGCCGGGAAGGGGTCGCCGGCGCCGATGTCCACGGCCACGGCCTGCGCGGAGGGCGACGGGTCGGCGAGCCAGACCTCGGCGCCCGCGGCACGCAGGCCCAGACCGATCGAGGCGCCCAGCAGTCCGGTGCCCCTGATGAGGACCGGTTCCGTCAGGACCCGGGATGTCAGCAGGGCCCGGGCCATCACAGTCCGACCGAGGCCATCAGGTGGCCCATCTCCTGCCGGCCCATCTGCCGGACCGTGCCCTGTTTCTGGTCGCCGAGGGCGATCGGCCCGAACTTCACGCGCACGAGCCGTTCGACCGGGTAGCCGACCTCCTTGAACATCCGGCGCACGATCCGGTTCTTCCCGGAGTGCAGCACGACCTCCACGAGCACGTGCCCCGGGGTGGAGTCCACCAGCTTGAAGGAGTCCACCTGCGCGAAGCCGTCCTCGAGGTGGATGCCCTCCTTGAGCTGGGCCCCGACGCCCTTGGCCATCGGCCCGGGCACCTGGACGAGATAGGTCTTCGGGACCTCGTAGCGGGGGTGGGTCAGCCGGTTGGCCAGCTCGCCGTCATTGGTCAGCAGCAGCAGCCCCTCGGTCTCGGTGTCGAGCCGGCCGACGTGGAACAGGCGCTCCTGGCCCTTCTTGAGGTAGTCGGAGATGCACGGGCGCCCCTCGGGGTCGTCCATGGTGGAGACCACGCCGCGGGGCTTGTTGAAGGCGAAGTAGCGCAGGGTGGTGTCCAGCTGCAGGCGGATGCCGTCCACGTGGATGACCGAGGTCTCGGGATCCACGCGGACACCGGTCTCGGTCACGACCTTGCCGTCCACCTCGACCCGTCCCTCGGCGATCAGGTCCTCGCAGACGCGCCGGGAGGCCACGCCGGCGGAGGCCATCAGCTTCTGGAGGCGCACCCCGGACGGGTCGTGGACCTCGGAGAAATTCTGCTCGCGCCGAGCGCGGTTCGGACGCTGCGGCTTGCGCGCGGCGCCCAGGTTGCGGTCGTATCCATCCCGCGAGTCGTCGCGGAACGGCCCGCCCTTCTGGCCCGGTTGCGGGGTGCGGCCACCGCCGCCGGCAGGGCCGCCGCGGGCAGCCCCCTTGCCGGAGTGCCCCTTGCCGGCCGATGCGCCGTAGCCTTTGCCGGGCTTACCGGTCTTGCCGGGCCTTCCGGGACGCGATGCGCCCTGGCCGCGGCGGCCGCCGGAGCCCTGGGGTCCGCCGGAGGAGTTCTGGTGTCCGGGGGTACGTGGAGTCATGATGTCCTTTCAGTGCCTCACGGCATGTGCAGGGGTCGGAGTGGGTGGGGATCACGGGACCTCGGGTCACCGGTCACGGCACCACGACCGTGCCCCACCGAACACTCCATCATAGTCCAGCCCTTCCCGCGCAAGGTCACGCGGGCGCGGTGATCTTGCGCACTGCCGAGGGCCCACCGGGTGGACGCGGCCGTGCTTCAGCCGCGGAAGCCCTCGTCCTGCTCGGCGAGGGCCGCGAGGTCGTCCAGGCCGGGCAGGTGCTCGGAGAGCCTGGGCAGCTCGTCGAGGCTTCCCACCCCGAGGGTCTCCAGCAGGTATCCGGTGGTCCGGTACAGCACCGCTCCGGTGTGGGGATCCGTTCCCGCCTCGGCCACCAGTCCCCGGCTGACCAGGGTGCGCATCACGGAGTCCGAGTTCACGCCGCGGATGCCGGCCACGCGGGACCGCGTCACCGGCTGGAGGTAGGCCACCACGGCCAGGGTCTCCAGGGCCGCCTGCGTGAGCCGGGCGGTCTGGCCCTCGACGACGAACCGCTCGACGACGTCGGCGAGGGCGGGCCGGGAGTAGATGCGCCAACCGCCGGCCAGCTCGCGCAATTCGAAACCGCGCCGGGGCCCGCCGGAGCGTCCGTCGTAGTCGTCCGCCAGGGCCGACAGGGTCGCGGCGACCCTCGCGGGCTCCGCGTCGGTCGCCTGGACCAGCTGTGCCACGGTCACCGGCTCGTCCACCACCATCAGCACGGCCTCGAGCTGCTCGCGCAGGTCCGCCGGGTCGTCACCGGCCGGGTGGGTGGGCAGGTGCGGCCCGGGCCCCTCCCGCTCGGCCGGGGGCGCCGGCGCGGGCCGTGGTCCCGGTTCACTCATGCGTCGTCTCCTCGTCCAGGTTCTCGTCGTGCTCCTCGTCCCACCCGGCGCCGGGATCCGCCAGCACGTCCGGGGCATCCGGGTCCCACACCACCACCAGCTCCCCCAGCGGCGTGTCCTGGTGGAACGTCACGGCCCGGTCCCGGTACATCTCCAACAGGGCCAGGAAGCGGGCCACCACCACCAGGGTGGTGCCGGCGTCGTGGACGATTTCACGGAAGGTGAGCCGGCCGGACGCCCGCAACCGGGCCGCCAGGATGCCGCTCTGCTCGCGCACCGAGACGGGCGGGGCGTGCAGGTGGCCGAGCCCGACGGCGTCGGGTTCGGCCGGGGTGCGGGAGAGGACCTGCTCTGCCAGCGCACCGAACTGCTCCGGGCTCACCGTCCACACCAGCGGGGGCAGGACGGAGGCGAACCGCGGGTCCAGCGTCGTCTGGCGTGGGAAGCGCCGGGACTCGGACTCCATGCGGCTGCGCATCAGGGCGGAGACGTCCCGGAACGCCTTGTACTGCAGTAGCCGGGCGAACAGCAGGTCGCGCGCCTCCAGCAGGGCCACGTCCTCCTCGGCGTCCGTGGTGCCGGCCGGCAGCAACCGGGCCGTCTTCAGGTCCAGCAACGTGGACGCCACCACGAGGAAGGCGCTGGACTCGTCCAGCGCCGCCAGGTCCGGGCGGCCGCGCTCGTCCTCGTCCCGTCCCCCGGGCTGCTGCCGCAGGGTGCCGATGTAGGCGATGAACTCGTCCGTGACCTCAGCCAGGGCGACCTCGGTGATGTCCATCCGGCGCCGGGCGATCAGGGAGAGCAGGAGGTCGAACGGGCCGGAGAAGTTCCGCAGGGTGACCGAGAAGCCGGACGGCGTCCCGTCCAGGCCGGCCTCGTCCAGGGCCGCCCGGGACGGGTCGGCCACGCCGGGGCCACCGTCGTCCGCGGCGAGACCGGCCATTCCGCCGGTCACCGCCGCGGACACTGGGCTCACGGCGCTCCGCCGCGCCAGATCAGCTCGCGGGCCAGTGTGCGGTAGGCCTTGGCACCCTCGTGCTTCTGGGCGAAGGCGGTGATCGGCTCGGCGGCGACGGTGGCGTCGGCGAACTTGATGGAGCGCTTGATCACGGTCTCGAAGACCCGGTCCCCGAAGGCCTCGACCAACCGGCCCACGACCTCCTTGGAGTGCAGGGTACGGGCGTCGAACATCGTGGCCAGCACGCCGTCGACCTGCAGGTCCGGGTTGATCCGGTCCTGGATCTTCTCGATGGTCTCCACCAGCAGGGCCACCGCGCGCAGGGCGAAGAACTCGGCCGTCAGCGGGATGATCACCCCGTGCGAGGCGGTCAGCGCGTTCACGGTGAGCAGCCCCAGGGACGGCTGGCAGTCGATGAGGATGACGTCGTAGTCGTCACGGACCTGGCGCAGGGACCGCTCGAGCACCTGCTCGCGGGCCACCTCGTTGACGAGCTGGACCTCCGCGGCGGAGAGGTCGATGTTGGCGGGCAAGAGGTCGATGTTCTCGAACTCGGTCTCCACGAGCGCGTCCCGCGCGGTGACGCTGCGCTCCATCATGACGTTGTAGATGGTCGTGTCCAGCTCGTGCGGGCTGACCCCGAGACCGGCGGACAGGGCGCCCTGGGGATCGAAGTCGACCATGAGGACCTTGCGGCCGTACCCGGCGAGCGCGGCGCCGAGGTTGATGGTGGAGGTGGTCTTGCCCACCCCGCCCTTCTGGTTGACCATCGAGATGATCCGGGCGGGGCCGTGCGAGGTCAGGGGGGCGGGCTCCGGGAACTCGTGCTTGGGCCGTCCCGTGGGCCCGATCACCGGATCCCCGGTGACCATGAGCACTGGCGTGGGCTCTTGCTGGTTCACGATGCTGCCGACTCCTGCCATCTGTCCGTCTGTCCGCCGTTCTGTGAGGTGCCTTCGCTGGATAACGCCGGCTGCTGCGGCATGGGTACACCCTAGTCCGGATCTCGGCCGGCCCGGAGAATTCACGCGGACCCGCGGCGAGCCTTGACGTTCAACCGCAGGGTGAAGGTGTATACGCCGGTCGGTTCCCGCCCACGTCGGCGGCCGGGCCCCGTGCAGGGGCCCGGCCGCGGTCGTGGGGTCCGTGGGACCCGGTCGGCGGACTACCGGCGGCTGCCGGCGGTGTCCAGGTCGCGGGTGACGTTCAGGCTGGACTCCGGGTGCCCCTCCACCGCCTGCTCGGCGATGGTCGGCGACTCGTACGGGTCGAAGCCGCGCCCCCGGGACTCCGCGTCGGCCTCCGTGGCCGGTGCGGCCTCGGCCGCGCCGTGTCCGGCCACCAGGGCCTCGTCGAACGCCAGCCGGCCGGAGAGCACCTGCCGTGCGCGGTCGGCGTCGAACTCACCGACCCACTTGCCGATCAGCATCGTCGCCACGGCGTTGCCGGTGAAGTTGGTCAGGGCCCGGGCCTCGGACATGAACTTGTCGATGCCCACGATCACGCCCATCCCGCCCAGCAGCGCCGGGCTGTGGGACTGCAGGCCGGCGGCCAGGGTGGCCAGGCCGGCGCCGGTCACGCCGGCGGCACCCTTGGAGGCGATGATCATGAAGACCAGCAGGCCGATCTGCTCGCCCAGGTTCATCTCCAGGCCCATGGCGTTGGAGACGAACAGGGCGGCCATGGTCAGGTAGATGGCGGTGCCGTCGAGGTTGAACGAGTACCCGGTCGGGACGGTCACCCCGACCACGGGCTTGGACACCCCGGCGTACTCCATCTTGGCGATCAGCCGCGGCAGGGCCGACTCGGAGGAGGAGGTGGCGAAGATCAGCAGGTACTCCCGTCCCAGGTACTTCATCAGGGAGAAGATGCTCATCCCGGTGACGATCTTCAGCAGGGTGCCGAGCACCAGGACGATGAACAGGATGCAGGTGGCGTAGAACGCACCCATCAGAAGCGCCATGGCCCCGATGGCGGACCAGCCGGTGGAGCCGACGACGGCGGCGATGGCACCGAAGGCGCCGATGGGGGCGACCCACATGATCATCATCAGGATCCGGAACACCACGCCCTGGACGAGGGAGAGGATGTTCAGCAGCGGCTTGCCTGCCTCGCCCATCTTCTGCAGGGCGAACCCGACGAGCAGGGCCACGAACAGGACCGGCAGCACCGGGACGGAGTCCGGGATGATCTCCAGCACGAACGCGACGGTCGGGTCGAGTTCGGCCTTGGCGGCCGGGTCGTAGGGGGTCAGCGCGAGACCCTCACCCGGGTGGATGAGGTTGCCCACGACCAGGCCGAGGCCCAGGGCGAAGGTGGACATGATGACGAAGTACAGCAGGGCCATGCCACCGACCTTGCCGACGGTGGCGGCCTTGGCGATGGAGCCGATGCCCAGCACGATGGTGCAGAAGATGACCGGGCCGATCATCATCTTGATCAGGGAGACGAAGCCGTCGCCGAGGGGCTTGAGGGACTTGCCGAACTCCGGGAACAGCAGGCCCACGGCGGCTCCCAGGACCACCGAGGCGATCACGGAGATGTAGAGCCAGTGGGTCCGGTCCTTGGTCTTCTTCGCCACGGAGCGCTCTGCGCGCGGGGCGGTGGTGGTCTCTGCCATGGTGGTCCTTGCTGCGATGGTGGATCGGGGTGTGATGATGGGGGCGGACGCCGGCGATGCCGGGGTGTGGCGCCACCGGGACTGCGGTCAGTGATGATCCTCGCCCCGTACTGTGGGGATCGTCACGGTTGCGGTCATAAAGTTCATGACGCCGCTCACAGATCCGGGAGGTGATCATGCGCCGGTGGAGCATCGCCCGGCGGCTCGCCGTGGCCCAGCTGGCGGGGCTGGTCGTCATCGCGGTCCTCGCGATCGGTGTGAGCTACCTGCAGACCCGGCAGACCTTCTACGCCCTGGAGCGTGAGCACGTGGTGGCCACCGCACAGCTGATCGCGGACGAGGGCACGGTCCGTGAGGGCTTCGCCGCGGCGGACCCCTCGGCGGCCCTGCAGCCCCTGACCCTGGAGCTGCCCGGCCCGGCCGACGTGGACTGGGTGACGTTCTTCGGCACGGACGCCACGCGCGTGGCCCACCGGAATCCGGCTCTGCAGGGCACGCACTTCCCCGGGGACCTCTCGCAGGTCCGGGCTGGAAGGGTCAGCGTGGACACCGTCGCGACGGGCCCGGCCGGCCTGTCGTTGCGTGCCCTGGCCCCGGTCCTGTCCGCGGACGACGAGACGGTCATCGGGGTCGTCGGCGTCGGCCAGCGTGTTCCGGAGCTGGACATCGCCGTGTCCGCCCAGATTCCCCGGATCCTGGTGATCACCGGGGTGCTGGCCGCGCTGGCGCTGTCCGGATCGGCGATCCTGGGCCGCTACATCTCCCGGACCACCCACGGGCTGGGTCCCGAGGAGCTGGCCGCACGCTTCGCGGTGCTGGACACGGCACTGCACAACGTCTCGGAGGGCATGGTCCTGATCTCGCCGACGAGGCACCTGACGCTGTACAACGACCGCGCCGCCGAGCTGCTGGACCTGCCCCCGTCCCGGGAGGCCGGGGTGATCGGCGATCGACCGCTGCACGTGAGGGAGCTCGGCCTGCCTGCGCCGCTCGCCGACCTGCTGGGCGCGGGACGGCAGGCCCGGGACGAGCTCTATGCGGTGGGCGAGCGGATCCTCGTGGTGAACCAGCGGCCCGCCCGCCCGGGGACCACGCCGACGGCACGGCCCTGGACCCGGTCGCGGCGGCGGTCGTCCGAGATCCCGGCGCCGGGCCCGGGAACGGTGGTCACGCTGTACGACCGCACCGAGGTCCAGGAGATGAACCGGGAGCTGGAGACCACCCGGTCCCTCACCGACGCCCTGCGCTCGCAGACCCACGAGCACGCCAACCGGCTGCACACCCTCTACTCCCTGCTCGAGCTGGGCCGCCCCGAGCAGGCCCGCGAGCTGATCGAGCAGTCCCTGGACGCCCGGGGCACCGGCGCGGACCTCGCCACGACCGCGGAGGCCGAGCCCGCGCTGGACGCGCTGTTGATCGCCAAGGCCTCCCAGGCCCGCGAGCGCGGGGTCACGATGGACCACCGCAACGAGGTCGACTCCCCCACCGGCGTCCCGGCCCAGGACCTGGTCACCCTCATGGGCAACCTGCTGGACAACGCGATCGACGCGGCCGCCGACCCGGCCCGGGACCCGGAGGATCGCTGGGTGGACGCCGAGGCGCGCCTCGAGGGGCGCTGGCTGGTCCTCCAGGTGGCCGACGGTGGGCCGGGACCCTCTGCGGAGGACCGTGAGCGGATCTTCGAGCTGGGCTGGTCCACGAAACCGGCCGGGCCCGCCGGCCGTGGGGTGGGACTGGCCCTGGTCCGCCAGACGGCCCGACGGCTGGGCGGGACCGTGGACCTGGCCCAGGACTCCGGGACCGTGTTCACCGTCGAGCTGCCCCTGGGTGCCGCGGACCGGGGCCTGCCGGACCCGGTGGACGCAGGGCACCCGGAGAGGATCGACGGGCATGCGTGACTACCGGGTGCTGATCCTCGAGGACGAGCAGGTCACGGCCGAGACCTACGTGGAGTACCTGGCCCGCACCGGCGGCTTCGAGGTGGTCCATGTCTCGCCCACCGCCCGGGACGCGCTGGGCTTCCTGGCCGAGCAGATGCGCCGGGGCGGTTCCTTCGGCGTCGACGTGGTCCTGCTGGACATGAACCTGCCGGACGGCCACGGGCTCGACGTGCTGCGGCAGATGCGCTCGGCCGGCTTCACCGGCGGGGTGCTGGCGCTGACCGCCTCGACGGAACTGCACACCATCCGCCGGGCGGTGGCCCTGGGCGTGGTGCAGTACCTGGTCAAGCCGTTCGGCTACCAGCAGTTCGCGGAGCGGATGCGCGCGTTCCGCGAGCTGGCGGCCGAGTTCGCCGGCACCGGCACCGCACCGGGCCAGGACGCGGTGGACCGGGCCTTCCCGCGCTCCCGGCCCGCCGGTCCCCCGGAACTGCCCAAGGGGCTGACGGAGCGGACCCTGGACACCGTCGTCGCGCTGCTGCGGGGCGCCGCCGCGGACGCGCTGAGCGCGGGCGAGGTGGGCCACGCCGTCGGGACGTCCCGGGTCACCGCGCGACGGTACCTGGAGCACCTCTACCGGGTGGGCATGGTGGAGCGGTCCCCGCGATACGGCACGCCGGGCCGGCCGGAGAACGAGTACCGCTGGACGGGGCCGGCGGGCTGAGCCTGCCCCGGTCCGCTCACCCGGCGGCGTCCGCGATCAGACCGGCCAGTTCCCGGGGTCGGGACCACATCGGCCAGTGCCCGGTCGGCAGGTCCACGTAGCGCAGGTTGCGGTAGTACGGCAGGGCGGCCAGGAAGGGGACGCCCTGTCCGGCGTAGGAGCGGTACTCCTCGCCGCTGTACTCCGTGCAGACCACGGTGGAGGCCACGTCGTGGCGCCGGTCGTCCGAGAGCCGGACGGCAGTGGTCAGCACGGTCGCCGCCTCCGGGACGGCGCGCTCGCGGAAGGTCTGCAGTTGCCGGTCCGTCAGGTCGCGCAGCGCGCCACCCTCCAGTTCCCTCGCCCACGCGTCCTCCAACCGGTACCACTCGGCCGTGAGACCGGGGTCCATGGCGTACCCGTCGGGCACCGGGGCGGTGTCGACCCACACGGCGTGGTCCACCAGTCCGGGGTGCTGGTCGATCACCAGGGTCCCGGCGATGGCCGCCCCGCTGTGCACCACGAGCACGCGGCGTCCGGTCGTGCGGTCCAGGGCCGCCAGGATCGCGTCGGCCTGGTCCTGCGGCCCGTCGGCCCTGGTCCCGCGCCCGGGCAGGGTCGGGGTCGCCACCGCGAGGCCCCGTCCGTCCAGGTCCGCCCGGACCTCGTCCCACGCCCAGCCGCCCAGCCAGAACCCCGGCACCAGCACGATCTGCGGCGGACTCGTCATGGGCGCAGTCTGGCACGGCCCCGGCCCCGGCGCCACGGTGGGGGCACGCGCGCGGACTCCGGACGTCCCGGTCAGGCGCGCAGCTGGTCCGCGATCCGGTCCAGCACGGAACGGTCCTCGATCGTGGAGGGCACCACGTAGTCCTCCCCGTCCGCGATCTGGCGCATCGTCTTGCGCAGGATCTTGCCGGAACGGGTCTTCGGCAGGGCCTCCACGACGGTGACCTGGCGGAAGTCGGCGACCGCGCCGATGGTCCCCCGCACCGTGGACCGCAGCTCCGCCAGCAATTCCTCGGGGTCCTCGGGCACCTCGACCCCGGACTTCAG
This sequence comes from Citricoccus sp., assembly GCF_035445025.1. Taxonomy (NCBI): domain Bacteria; kingdom Bacillati; phylum Actinomycetota; class Actinomycetes; order Micrococcales; family Micrococcaceae; genus Citricoccus; species Citricoccus sp. Next base: position 101,514 of record NZ_DAOMPX010000006.1, read on the forward strand.
CACCACGTATCCCGCGGCCCGCTGGCCCTTGAGCGGGTCGGCCAGGCCGATCACCGCGCATTCGGCCACCGCCGGATGGGCGGCGAGCGCCTGCTCCAGCGCCCCCGTGGACAACCGGTGACCGGCCACGTTGATGACGTCGTCGGTGCGGCCCATCACGAACAGGTAGCCGTCCTCGTCGATGAGGCCGGAGTCCCCCGTCGCGTAGTACCCGGGGAAGGCGCTGAGATAGGAGTCTATGAAGCGCTGGTCGTTGCCCCACAGGGTGGCCAGCGTGCCCGGGGGCAGCGGCAGGCGCAGGCAGATGTTGCCCTCGGTCCCGGCCGGCACCGGTTCGCCCGCACCGTCCAGGACCTCCACGGCGTATCCCGGCGAGGGCCGGGTGCAGGAACCGATCTTCACGGGCAGTTCCTGCAGTCCGACCGGGTTCGCCCCGATCGGCCACCCGGTCTCGGTCTGCCACCAGTTGTCGATGACGGGGACCCCCAGCAGGTCCCCGATCCAGCGCTGGGTCTCCGGGTCCAGCCGCTCCCCGGCGGCGAACAGGACCTTCAGCCCGGACAGGTCGTGGTCGGCGGCCAGGGCTCCCTCCGGGTCCACCTTGCGGATGGCGCGCAGCGCGGTGGGGGCGGTGAACAGCGAGCGCACGCCGTGCTGCGCGGCCACCCGCCAGAAGGCACCCGCGTCCGGGGTGCCCACCGGCTTGCCCTCGTAGAGCACCGAGGTGGCCCCCACGAGCAGGGGGGCGTAGACGATGTAGGAGTGCCCGACGACCCAGCCGACGTCGGAGGCGGTGAACATCACCTGGCCGGGGCCGACGTCGTAGATGTTGGCCATGGTCCAGGCCAGGGCGACCGCGTGCCCGCCGTGGTCCCGCACCACGCCCTTCGGCGAACCGGTGGTGCCCGAGGTGTACAGGACGTACAGCGGATCCGTGGCGGCGACCTCCACCGGCCCGGCGGGCAGCGCGGTGGACACCGCCTCGTCCCAGTCCACCCAGCGGGTGCCCGCGGTCCCGGACGCGACGTCGGCCGGGTCCGTGGCGAATCCGTCCCGGCGCCGCGCGACGACGGCGTCCACCCGGTGGCCGGCCAGGGACAGGGCCTCGGCGACGGCCGGCAGGTACTCGACCCTGCGGCTGGGCTCGATGCCGCCGGAGGAGGTGACGATGACCTTTGGCCGGGCGTCGTCGATGCGGGTGGCCAGTTCCTTGGGCGCGAAGCCGCCGAACACCACGGAGTGCACCGCTCCGAGCCGGGCACACGCCAGCATGGCGACCGGGGCCTCGGGCGTCATCGGCAGGTAGATCACCACCCGGTCCCCCCGGCCGACGCCCAGCTGCCGCAGCACGCCGGCGAAGGTGGCCACCCGGTCGGTGAGCTCGGCGTAGCTGATGTGCTCCACGGTGCCGAGCACCGCGGAATCGTAGATGATGGCGGTCCGGTCCCCGTGGCCGGCGGCCACGTGCCGGTCCAGGCAGTTCGCCGCGGTGTTGAGGGTGCCGTCCGGGAACCATCGGTACATCGGGGCCGCGGCGCCGTCCAGCGCCCGGGTGGGGGGACGGGTCCAGTCGATGGCGCGGGCGGCCTCGAGCCAGAAGCCCTCGGGATCGTCGATGGATCGTCGGTAGACCTCGGCGTAGTCGTGGTCCGGCCCGGTGGTGGCGTGCGCTGCTGGGGTCATGGGCACAAGATATGGCCCGGGTCACGCCCCCGTCTAGGGTCTGTATACGCAAAATTCCGGATACGGGGAATTTCCGGGCGAAGATGCCCTGGATGGACTTCTTGTGTATACACTGACCCTGTGCGAGCCAGTGAACGTGCGTACCAGGCCTTGCGGCAGGACATCATCGATGGACACCTGCCGCCCGGGGCCGTGCTCGGCGAGGTCGAGCAGTCCGAACGCCTCGGGCTCTCCCGCACGCCCCTGCGCGAGGCCATCGGACGGCTGGTGGCCGAGGGACTGGCAGAGCCCTCCACCGGCCGCGGTGTCGTCGTCACGAAGGTCTCGCTCGCGGAGGCCGGCCTGCTCTTCGACCTCAGGACCGCCCTCGAGGGCCTGGCCGCCCGCCGCGCGGCGGAGCATGCCGACGCCGCGCTCTTCGTGGACCTGGCCGATCGCTTCGAGGCGGCGACGGAACCGTTGCGCGGCGGGGCCGACCCCACGGAGTACTACGCCCTCACCGAGGAACTCGACGCCGCCGTCGACGACGCCTGCGCCAACCCCTACCTGGCGCAGCACCTGCGCGGCCTGCGGGTGCACCTGACGCGCCTGCGCCGGTTCTCCCGCAAGGACCCCGCGCGGCTGGCCGCCTCCGCCACGGAGCACGCCGCGATCGCCCACGCCCTGGCCGCACGCAACCCGGAACTGGCCGCGGCCACCACCACCATGCACCTGCAGCACGCACTGGCCCACCTGCAGTCACACCAGGAGGGCGCCGGACCGGCGCGCTCGGACCCCCGGCCCGGCACCCCGCCGGGACACGAGACCCAGCACGACCATGACACCGTCACGACCTGAGGAGAGAACCCCATGATCAACCACGACGTCCGCGTCTACCGTTCCGAGGAGAACCTGGACCGCAAGGACCAGCTGGCCTGGAAGATGGCCGAGGTCGCCACCGACCCGGTCGGCATCGACCCCGAGGTCGAGGAGATGGTCATCAACCGGATCATCGACAACGCCTCCGTGGCGATCGCCTCGCTGAACCGCGGTCCGATCGTCGCGGCCCGGGCCCAGGCCCTGACCCACGCACCGTCCACCGGGGGCACCGGTGCCTCCGTCTTCGGCATCACCGAGAAGGTCTCGCCCGAGTGGGCGGCCTGGGCGAACGGCGTGGCCGTGCGCGAACTGGACTACCACGACACCTTCCTGGCCGCCGAGTACTCCCACCCCGGTGACAACATCCCCGCCATCCTCGCCGTGGCCCAGCACCGCGGGTCCACCGGCGCGGACCTGATCCGGGGCATCGCAACCGGGTACGAACTGCAGGTGGACCTCGTCAAGGCGATCTGCCTGCACAAGCACAAGATCGACCACGTCGCCCACCTCGGTCCCTCCGCCGCCGCCGGCATCGGCACCCTGCTCGGCCTCGACACGGAGACGATCTTCCAGGCCATCGGCCAGGGCCTGCACACCACCACCGCCACCCGGCAGTCCCGCAAGGGCGAGATCTCCACCTGGAAGGCCCACGCCCCGGCCTTCGCCGCCAAGATGGCCGTGGAGGCGGCCGACCGCGCCATGCGCGGCCAGACCTCCCCCGTTCCGATCTACGAGGGCGAGGACGGCGTCATCGCCTGGCTGCTGGACGGCCCGGACGCCCGGTACTCGGTGCCCCTGCCGGCCCCGGGAGAGGCCAAGCGCGCCATCCTGGACACCTACACCAAGGAGCACTCCGCCGAGTACCAGGCCCAGGCCTGGATCGACCTGGCCCGCAAGCTGCACGGTGAGCACCCGGAGGCCACCGACCCGGAGAACGTGGAGTCGGTGCTGATCAGGACCTCCCACCACACCCACTACGTCATCGGCTCCGGGGCCAACGACCCCCAGAAGTACGATCCGCAGGCCTCGCGGGAGACCCTGGACCATTCCATCCCCTACATCTTCACCGTGGCCCTGCAGGACGGCTCCTGGCACCACGTGGACTCCTACGCCCCCGAGCGGGCCGCGCGCCCGGACACCGTCCAGCTGTGGCACAAGGTCACCACCGAGGAGGACCCGGAGTGGACGCGCCGCTACCACTCCCTGGACCTCAACGAGAAGGCCTTCGGCGGCGCGGTGGAGATCACCCTGACCGACGGCACCGTCATCCGCGACGAGATCGCCGTGGCCGACGCCCACCCGCTGGGTGCCCGCCCGTTCGGCCGCGAACAGTACATCGCCAAGTTCCGCACCCTGGCCGAGGGACTGGTGGCCCCCGAGGAGATCGAGCGCTTCCTTGAGGCCGCCCAGCGCACCGCCTCACTGGGCGCCGGGGACCTGGACCAGCTCAACATCACCGCCGCCGAGGGCGTCATCGACCTGGCCGCCGCACCGGAGGGACTGTTCTGATGCTGTACTCGACACTCACCGCCGAGCAGAAGCGGGTCCGGCTCTCGGAACTGCTGCAGCCCGGAGCGGCCGTGCAGTTCCCGGGCGCCTACACCCCGATCTCGGCGAGGCTGGTCGAGGAACAGGGCTTCTCCGGGCTCTACATCTCCGGCGCCGTCCTGGCGAACGAGCTCGCGCTGCCGGACATCGGGCTGACCACCCTGACCGAGGTGGCCCAGCGCGCCGGGCAGATCGCCCGGATCACGGACCTGCCGGCGATCGTGGACGCGGACACCGGGTTCGGCGAACCGATGAACGTGGCCCGGACCATCCAGGAACTCGAGAACGCCGGACTGGCCGGCTGCCACCTCGAGGACCAGGTCAACCCGAAGCGCTGCGGCCACCTGGACAACAAGGCCGTCGTGGACCTGGCCACCGCCACCCAGCGGGTGGCCGCGGCCGCGAGCGCCCGCCGCGACCCGAACTTCCTCATCATGGCCCGCACGGACGTCCGCGGGGTCGAGGGGGCCGGCGGCCTGCGCGCGGCCGTGGACCGGGCCAAGGCCCTGGTGGACGCCGGGGCGGACGCCATCTTCCCGGAGGCCATGAAGGACCTGTCCGAGTTCGAGGCCGTCTGCTCCGCCGTGGACGTGCCCGTACTGGCCAACATGACCGAGTTCGGCAAGTCCGAGCTGTTCACCCGTGAGCAGCTCGCCGGCGTGGGCGTGGCCCTGGTGATCTACCCGGTCACCCTCCTGCGCACCGCACTGGGTGCCATGGAACGGGTCCTGTCCACCATCCGCACGGAGGGTACCCAGCAGGGCGGGGTCGGTGAGATGCTGACCAGGGCGCGGCTGTACGAGCTCGTGGACTACGAGGGCTACAACGGCTTCGACTCGGGTGTGTTCAACTTCCAGGTGCCCGGGCTGGACACCGCCTCCTCCCCCGGCCGCACCGACGCCGGCTGACCCGTCACGCGAAAGGACTCGAGATGATGACTGAGACCGAGATCGAGATCAAGAAGGGCCTGGCCGGGGTGGTGGCCGACTACACCGCCATCTCCAAGGTCAACCCGGACACCAACTCCCTGCTCTACCGGGGTTACCCGGTCCAGGAGCTCGCCGCCGCCCTGCCGTTCGAGGCCGTGGCCTACCTGCTGTGGAACGGGGAGCTGCCCACCGACCGGCAGCTGGCCGACTTCACCGCCCACGAGCGGGCCCACCGCGCCCTGGACGAGCACGTCAAGGCGGCCCTGGACGCCCTGCCGGTCGACTGCCACCCGATGGACTCCGTGCGTACCGCGGTCTCCATCCTGGGCGCCCAGCACCCGAAGGCGGAGGACTCCTCCCCGGAGGCCGAGCTGGAGAAGGCGACGACCCTGTTCGCCCAGCTGCCCGCCGTCGTCGCCTACGAGCAGCGCCGGCGCCACGCCGGCGGGCCGGCAGAGCCGGTGCCCGCGCGCGAGGACCTGGACTACTCGCAGAACTTCCTGTGGATGACCTTCGGCGAGGAGGCGGCCCCGGAGGTCGTCGACGCGTTCCGGATCTCCATGGTGCTGTACGCCGAGCACTCCTTCAACGCCTCGACGTTCACCGCGCGGGTCATCACCTCCACCCTGTCCGACCTGCACTCCGCGGTCACCGGCGCGATCGGCGCCCTCAAGGGCCCGCTGCACGGCGGTGCCAATGAGGCCGTGATGCACACCTTCGACGAGATCGGGATCCGTCCCGAGGAGTCCCAGGAGGAGGCCAAGGCCCGGGCCAAGGCCTGGATGGAGGATGCCCTGGCGAGCAAGAAGAAGGTCATGGGCTTCGGGCACCGCGTGTACAAGCACGGCGACTCCCGCGTGCCGACCATGAAGAAGGCCCTCGACGCGATGATCGAGCACTTCGGCCGGCACGAGATCCTCGGCCTGTACAACGGCCTGGAGCAGGCCATGGACGAGGCCAAGGCCATCAAGCCCAACCTCGACTACCCGGCCGGGCCCACCTACCACCTGATGGGCTTCGACACCGAGCTGTTCACCCCGCTGTTCATCGCCGCGCGCGTCACCGGCTGGACCGCGCACATCATGGAACAGCGTGCCTCCAACTCGCTGATCCGCCCGCTGTCCGCCTACAACGGACCCGACGAGCGGCACCTGCCCGGCGCCTGAACCGCAGCGGCGTATCGTCCGGGGCTCCCGGACACGACGACGGCCGGTCGCCTTCCCGCGGGGAGGCGACCGGCCGTCTCCGGCTCGCGTCCAGGACCCCGGACGGACGAGGACGCGTCCGTGTCAGGGGGCGGTGACCTGCAGGGACGTTGCCACGTCGCGCAGCTCGGAGTACTCCTCGGTCTCCAGCACCGCGCGCAGGGCGTCCTTGCCCTCCCGGCCGGTGATCGCCTCGGCATCCGACTGCGCGATGCGGCCCTGCAGGAAGCTGGCCGTCCCCTGCCCCGTGCCCGGGGCCGCGGGCAGCACGAAGGTCCAGCCGCTCCAGTAGTCATCGCCCGGCGCCTCCGGGTCCACGTCCTGGGGCACGCCCACCACCTGGACCGCCAGCCGGTACTCCTCCCCGTCGAAGAACCCCTCGTCGCCCCGCAGCCCGTTGTCCCTCAGGATGGCCGCGCGGTACCAGGTGTCCTCCTCCCCGTACTCCGGGTCCGCCGGGAGGCCCCGCAGCCGCTCGGCGTCCACGACCTCGACGACGTCGGGCTTGGCGCCGTCACCGTCCGTGGGCCCCACGCCGGTGTTCGCGGAGAAGACGGCCGTCCCCTCCGGGTTCTGGAAGACCCACCGCTCGTTCTTCACGCCGTACGCCTCGGTGGTGTCCGGGCCGGCCAGCTCCTCACTGATGGTCCAGTCGGCCGGCAGCGTCCACCGGAAGTGACCCCCCTCCGTGCTGTGGGTCTGCGTGGACCCGTCCCCGTCCTCGGCGCCCTCGCCGTCACCGGGCGCCCCGCTGGCCGTCGGGGTGGGACTGGCAGCGACGGACCCCGTGACGTCACCGGACTCCGTGGCTCCTGCGGCCTCGGTGGACTGGACCGCCGCGGACTCCGACGGGCCGGTGGCCTCCGAGGAGTTCCCCCCACCGGGCACGGCGGCACAGGAGGCCAGGGCCAGGACGGCGGCGAGGCCGAGGGCTACGGGCGTCCGGCGCCAGCACCGGGACGCCGCCGACTCACCGGGGACACCCCTGTCGTCGTCCTGGTCGCCGCCCCGCTCCGTGCCGTACCCCATCATGGACTCCCTCCCGCCGGGGCGCCCCGGCGGCGCCGACGACTGTCTCACTGCGGCCGTCGGTCGAGCGGACGGCCTCCGTCCATCTGAGCATCCCCGTGCGGCGCTGTCACGCGGTACTGCCGGGCTGACCGGTGACGTTGCGGGATCGTGATGGAGCCCTAGGCCCGGGCGCGGGGGTGCGCGGCGGCATAGACCTCCCGCAGGGTGTCCGCCGTGACGAGGGTGTAGACCTGCGTCGTGGTCACCGAGGCGTGGCCGAGCAGTTCCTGCACCACGCGGACGTCCGCCCCGCCCTCGAGCAGGTGGGTGGCGAAGGAGTGGCGCAGGGTGTGCGGGGAGACCTCGGTCCCGATGCCCGCGCGCTCGGCCGCCTTCTTCAGGATCGTCCAGGCGGACTGCCGGGACAGCCGGCCGCCCCGCTGGTTCAGGAACAGGGCCGGTCCCCCGGTGCCCGGCTGGGAGGCCAGCGCCGGGCGGCCGCGCACCAGCCAGGCCTCGATCGCCGCGGCGGCGTAGGAGCCCAGCGGCACGATCCGCTCCTTGGAACCCTTGCCGAACAGCCGCACGACGGCGGGTCCGGACTCCTCGTCCCCCTCGCCCCGGTCGCCGGACGGGTCCGCACCGGCGTCCGGACCGGCACCGGTCGGGCCGCGGACCGCGCCGACGACGTCGTCCACGTCCAGCCCGACCGCCTCGGAGATCCGGGCGCCGGTGGCGTAGAGGAACTCGAGCAGCGCGCGGTCCCGCAGTCCTGCGGGCGTGTCCGTGGGCACCGCCTCGAGCAGGGCCGTCACCTGGTCCACGCGGATGGCCTTCGGCAGTTCCCGGGCCGGTCGTGGTGGGGTGACCTCCCGGGCGGGGTCCGTCTCCGTGAGGTGTTCGAGCGTCCAGAATCGGTGCATGCCTCGCACCGCCACGATGGTGCGCGCCGCGGACCGCGGGGCCAGGGGGTGGCCGCCGTCGGCACCGGTGCCCAGGGCCTGGAGGAATCCGGTGACGTGCCGCCGGGTGACGTCCTGAGGCTCCACCACGCCTTCGGCCACGAGCCAGCGCAGGTACCGCGTGACGTCCCGCCGATACGCGCCCAGCGTGTTCGCGGACATCCCCCGCTCCACGGCCAGGTGGTCCAGGTAGGCCTCCGCCGGCCGGACCAGGGACCGCGGGAGCTCCTCGTCGGTCACTGGCCGGGGACGGAGGCTGAGGTCGTGGTGACCTGCCACGGCGCGTCTGCCGGGCGCAGCCCGGAGAACCCCTGCGCGGCGTGCACCCGCAGGGCCAGCAGGCCGATCGCGGTCGAGGGGTTGCGCAGCCGGCCGGAGAGCACGGCCTCCACGGCCTCGTCCACGGGCACCCAGGCCAGCGGCATGCCGGCCTCCTCCCCCGTCCGCTCGTGTCGCTGGTCCTCCGGGACCTCGCTCAGTCCCCGGGCCAGGAACACCCGGATCCCCTCGGAGGAGGACCCCGGCGTGGTGTAGAAGTCCACGAGCACGTCCCAGCGGCCGGCCCGCAGGTCGGCCTCCTCGGCCAGCTCCCGCTGGGCGGCGGCGAGCATCGGCTCGCCGGCCACGTCCAGCAGGCCGGCGGGGACCTCCCAGAGCTCCTGGCCGACGGGATGCCGATACTGCCGGATCATCCGCACCCGGTCCCGGTCGTCGAGGGCGACGATCGCCACCGCGCCCGGGTGGCGGATGAACTCCCGCACCAGAGGTTCCTCGCCCTCATGCATGCGGAACGACTCCCGGGCGACGTCCCAGACCTTGCCCGCGAACGCCCTCTCGGTCTCCTCCGCGGTGCGGGCCGCGGGCAGGTCGGCCAGCGGGCCGCCGTCGTGGGGGATGTACGCCATGCGGATCAGCCCGTCCTCCCGGCCCGCTGGTGCTCCAGGCCCGCGGCCACCAACCCCTGGAACAGCGGGTGCGGGTCCGTGGGGCGGGACTTGAACTCGGGGTGGGCCTGGGTGGACACGTAGAACGGGTGGGCCTGTCGCGGCAGCTCCACGAACTCCACGAGGGTGCCGTCCGGGGAGGTGCCCGAGACGACCAGTCCGGCTTCCTCGAGCTGTTCGCGGTAGGCGTTGTTGACCTCGTAGCGATGGCGGTGCCGCTCGCTCACCTCCGTGGTGCCGTAGGCCGCGGCGACCACCGAGCCCTCTCTCAGGGCCGCAGGGTAGGACCCCAGGCGCATGGTGCCACCGAGGTCCCCGCCGCCGGAGACGATGTGTTCCTGCTCGGCCATGGTGGCGATGACGGGGAACGCGGTGTCCGGCTCGAACTCGGTGGAGGAGGCGCCCTCCATCCCGAGGACGTTGCGGGCGTACTCCATGACCATCGTCTGCAGGCCCAGGCACAGCCCGAGGGCGGGGACGCCCCGTTCGCGGGCGTGGCGCAGGGCACCGATCTTGCCGTCGAGGCCACGCACGCCGAAGCCACCCGGCACGCAGATCGCGTCGACTCCGGCCAGGGCGCGTTCGGCACCGGCCTCGGTGGAGCACTCGTCCGAGGCGACCCAGCGGATCGTGACCCGGGCGTCGTTGCCGAAACCGCCGGCCCGAAGGGCCTCCGTGACGGACAGGTAGGAGTCCGGCAGGTCGATGTACTTGCCCACCAGCGCCACCTCGACCTCGTGGGCCGGGTGGTGGACCACCTCGATGAGCCGGTCCCAGGTGGACCAGTCCACGTCCTTGAACTTCAGGTCCAGCGCCTGGACCACGTATGCGTCCAGCCCCTGGGCGTGGATGATCTTGGGGATGTCGTAGATCGAGGGGGCGTCGGCGCAGTTGATCACGGCGTCGTTGTCCACGTCGCACATCCGGCCGATCTTGTCCCGCACGTCCTGGGGGACCTCACGGTCCGAGCGGATGACGATGGCGTCCGGCTGGATGCCGATGGAGCGCAGGGTGGCCACCGAGTGCTGCGTCGGCTTGGTCTTCAGTTCCTGGGACGGGCCGATGTAGGGCACCAGGGAGACGTGCACGAAGAACACGTTGTCCCGCCCGATGTCCTGGCGGACCTGCCGGGCGGCCTCGAGGAACGGCTGGGACTCGATGTCCCCGACCGTGCCCCCGATCTCCGTGATGATCACGTCCGGTGCGGTCCGGCCGGCGGTGCGGTGGTCCTTGCGGTCCTCACTGCCGCCCCACGTGGCGGGCAGGCGCATGCGGCGCTTGATCTCGTCCGTGATGTGCGGGATGACCTGGACGGTGTCACCGAGGTAGTCGCCGCGGCGCTCCTTCTCGATGACCGTGGAGTACACCTGGCCGGTGGTCACGTTGTTCAGCCCGTCGAGGTCCTCGTCCAGGAACCGCTCGTAGTGGCCGATGTCCAGGTCCGTCTCGGCACCGTCCTCCGTGACGAAGACCTCGCCGTGCTGGAAGGGGTTCATGGTGCCGGGATCCACGTTCAGGTAGGGATCCAGCTTCTGCATGGTCACGGACAGTCCGCGCGCCTTGAGCAGGTGGCCCAGGGAGGACGCCGTCAGTCCCTTCCCGAGCGATGAGGCGACCCCGCCGGTCACGAAGATCTGGCGGGTCGCGTTGGGCGTTTTCAGGAATCGAGAGGTTCTTTGCACCACGGAGTTCGATCGTAGCACCACACCGGTTCCCCGCCGCCGGCCCGGGGCCGGTGCCCTGCGGGACCGCCGCGGGGGCTCAGGCGTGCGAGGCCTCGAGCAGTTCCCGGGCGTGGTCCCGTGCGGACCCGGATCCCGCCCGTCCGGCGAGCATCCGCGCCAGTTCCTCCACCCGGTCCTCGCCCTCCAGGGTCTGGACGTCGGAGGTGGTGAAGCCGGCGTCGCTGTCCGAGTCCTTGGTCACCTTCAGGTGGCGGTCGGCGAAGGCCGCCACCTGGGGCAGGTGGGTGACCACGATGACCTGGACGTGCTGGGCCAGCCGGGCCAGCCGCCGGCCGATCTGCACGGCGGCCTCTCCGCCGACGCCCGCGTCCACCTCGTCGAACACGAACGTGGGCACCGGGTCCGTGGCGGCCAGGACCACCTCCAGCGCCAGCATCACGCGCGAGAGCTCACCGCCGGAGGCGCCCTTGCCCAGGGGACGCGGGGCGGAACCGGCGTGGGGCTGCAGCAGCAGCGCGACGTCGTCGGCACCGTGGGGGCCCGGTTCACCGCCACCGGTGACCGAGGCATGGAACGTGGCGTCCGGCATGGACAGCGCGTGCAGCTCCTCGGTGACCTGTCCGGAGAGGTCCTGCGCTGCCGCGGTGCGCAACCGGGTGAGCTCTGCCGCCCCGGCCAGGACGGCCGCCTCGAGCCGTTCGCACTGCTCGGTGAGCTCCACGATGCGGCCCGAGTCGCCCTGCAGCTCGTCGAGCCGGGCGCGGTGGGACCGCGCCCAGTCGAGCACGTCGGCCAGTTCCGGGCCGTACAGCCGCATCAGCCGGGTCAGTTCCGCCAGCCGGGACTGCGCCGCGTCGAGGTCGGACGCGGCGTCGTCGTCCAGGCGGGCCGCGTACCCGGCCAGGTCGGCCGAGACGTCCGCCAGTACGATGCCCACCTCGGCCAGCCGTGCGGCCAGCCCGGTCAGCTCGGCGTCCTGGCCGGGTGCCTGCAGCAGGGCCTGGCGCGCCGCCTCCACGAGGGCCTCCGCGGCCGGGACGTCCACCGCCTCCGCCACGTCGGCACCGGCCAGGTGGGCGTGGGCGCCCAGGGACGCCGCCCGCAGCTCCTCGACGTTCTCCAGCCGCTGGATCCGGACGCGCACCTCCTCGTCCTCGCCCGGCGTCACGTCGGCCTCGTCGATCTCCTCGAGCGCACGCTGCAGGTTCTCGGCCTCGCGGGCGCGGTCCTGCTCGTGCAGCGTGATCTCGGCCAGCTCGGCGCGGGCGGCACGCCAGGTGTCGAAGTCCCGCCGGTAGGCCGCCAGCGCGGTGGCCAGCTCCTCCCCGGCGAAGGCGTCCAGCGCGTGGCGCTGGGCCGTCGCGGACTTCAGCCGCAACTGGTCCGTCTGTCCGTGCACCGCCACGAGGTGTCCGCCGATCTCCCCGAGGAGCGCCACCGGCACGCCGCGCCCGCCCGCCGAGGCGCGGGACCGCGAGGACCCCCCGGCCGCGCCCACCGATCGGGTGACCACCAACGAGCGGTTCCCCGGCCCGCGGCCCGGGGCATCGCCGTCGTGACCCTCGTCGTCGACCTCGTCCAGGACCGCCCCGGCCTCCTCGGCGAGCCCGACGGCGGCGTTCCCGGCTGCCAGCCGGAACCCCGCCTCGACCGTGGCGTGGGAGGCGCCGTGGCGCACGGCCCCGGCGTCGGCGCGCGCCCCGAGCAACAGGTTCAGGGCGGTCACGACCATGGTCTTGCCGGCTCCCGTCTCACCGGTGACCACGGTGAACCCGGGGTCCAGGTCCACGGTGGCGTCGCCGATGACACCCAGGGAGTCGATGGACAGGTACTCGATCATGGCCGGCCGCCTCCGGGCTTTCGGTCCTCACGGGCCTCTGCCGGGGTGGTGCTGGATCGGGCCAGGGGCAGCTTCTCGTCCTCGCGCACGACCACCGGGATGGCGGCCGTGGCCGGTGGGACCACTCCGGGACGCGGTGCCAGGTGGTGCGGCTCGACCACGGAGACGCCGGGCGAGCCGGGTACCTTGGCGTCGGTGTGCCGGGCGGCGTAGCGCGCCTCGCGGGCCGCCACCTCCTCCCGGTCCTGTTCGGTGACCGGCCCGCGCCAGCCCTTGGTGGGCAGGTTGAACTTGCGCACGAGGCGCTCGGAGAACGGGGTGCGGGACAACCGGGCGATCCGGACGGGGTGTTCCGAGCGGGTGACCTCGATCCGGGCCCCCAGCGGCAGGTCGACGGTCCGCCGGCCGTCGCACCACAGGACGCCGGGTTCATTCGTGCGCGGGAGCACCTCCACGGTCAGGACCGAGTCCGGGGAGACCACGAGCGGACGGGCGAACAGGGCGTGGGCGCTGATCGGGACCATGAGCATGGCGCGCACCTCGGGCCAGACGACCGGGCCGCCCGCGGAGAAGGCGTACGCGGTGGAGCCGGTGGGGGTGGCCATCACGATACCGTCGCAGCCATAGGTGGAGATGGGGCGGCCGTCCACCGCGGTGATGACCTCGAGCATGCGTTCGCGGTTGGACTTCTCCACGCTCGCCTCGTTCAGAGCCCAGGTCCGGGCGACCAGGACGTCGTTCTCGAAGACGCGGACGTCGATCGTCATCCGTTCCTCGACGGTGTAGTCCTCGTCCACGACCGCCTCGACCGTGCGGGTGAGGTCGGTGCGCTCGGACTCGGCCAGGAACCCCACATGCCCCAGGTTGACGGCCAGCAGGGGAACACCGGCCTCACGGACCAGTTCGGCGGCGCGCAGGACGGACCCGTCACCGCCGAGGACCACGCCGAGATGGATGTCGGTCAGGTCGCAGTCCACCCCCAGCGTCTCGGGGCGGGTCGCCAACGGCGGCACCACGTCCGAGTGGATGGCCTCGCGGATGGCGATGGCATCGCCCTCGAGCAGGACCGGGACCAGCCCGGACTCCTGGAGGCTCGCACACGTGCGGAGGGCGGCGCGGATGGCGTCCTCACGGCCGGTGTGGGCGAGGACGAGGATTCGGCGAGCCATGGGCACAAGGATACCCACGCTCCGTGGCCGGCCGGACGCGAGACGTCCGCGGTGTGGATGGACCGGGCGGGCCCTGCATCCGGCCCGGTCAGTCCCAGTCCACGACCTGCCGGGACCACCAGTCCCCACCGGGCGCGGGATCCGGTGCGCCGTCCGTGCCGTCCGGGGTGCCGGGGGCACCCCGGCGCAGCCACAGGAAGAACTCGGCATTGCCGTCCTGCCCGGGCAGCGGCGACCGGGCGAGTCCCCGTGGCTCCAGCCCGGCCTCGAGGGCGGCGTCGACCACCCCGGCGACGGCACGGCGACGGGCCCGGGGGTCCACCACGACGCCGGTGCGCGGCAAGGCCTCCCGGCCCACCTCGAACTGGGGCTTGACCATCAGGACCAGGTCGGCACCGGGCCGGCACGCCGCGGCCAGCGGCGCCATGACCAGGCGCAGCGAGATGAAGGAGAGGTCGGAGACCACCAGGTCCACGGTCCCGCCGATCCGCTCCGGGGTCAGGTCCCGGATGTTGAGGCCCTCGTGGACCTCGACACGCGGATCGAGGCGCAGCTCGTCCACGAGCTGTCCGTGGCCCACGTCGACCGCGACCACCCTGGTGGCGCCCGCGCGCAGCAGGACGTCGGTGAATCCCCCGGTGGAGGCCCCGGCGTCCAGGCAGCGCAGACCGGCGGGGACGACGCCGGCGAACACCTCCAGCGCCCCGGCCAGCTTGTGCCCCGCCCGGGAGGCGTAGCGCGGACCCCGTGCGGACAGCGCCAGCACGTCGTCCGGGCCGCACTTCTGCGACGGCTTGGTGGCCGGGGCGCCGTTCACGGTCACCTCCCCGGCGCTCACCATCCCCGCGGCCTCACTGCGGGACCGGGCGAGCCCGCGACGGGTCAGGGCGACGTCCAGCCGTTCAGCACCGGCCGTCGCAGCTCCCGAGCGGCTCACGGCGTCCCCGGCAACCGAGGCTGTTCCTCGAGGAGGCGGGACAGGGCATCCAGTGCCGTCCGGTAGGCCTCGACCTCGTCCCCCGGGCTCAGTGCGTCGGCCCCGTCCAGGCCGGACACGATGGCGTCGGCCGCGGGATCACCGGTGGGCTCGGGCCACCCCGCGCTCACCGGTCCGTCCCCGTAGCCGCGGACCACCGTTCCGGGGGCGCCTGCAGCAGGGCGGGCAGGCCGTCCAGGACCCACGTCGGCTGGTGGTCGCAGGGCGCTGCCCGCGTCGTGTCGTGGTCATCGACGCCCGTGAGCACCAGCGCGGTGTCGAATCCCGCACGGTTCCCGCCGAGGATGTCCGTGTCGAGACGGTCACCGACGACGAGCGGACGACGACCGCCCAGTCGCTCGGCGGCCAGCCGGAACAACACCGGCTCCGGTTTTCCCGCAGCGACCGGGACGGTACCGGTCGCGCGGGCCACCGCCTCGACCAGGGCGCCGTTGCCGGGGGCGATCCCCTCGGCGCGGGGAATCGTCAGGTCGGTGTTGGTCGCCACCCAGCGGGCACCGGACCGGATCGCGAAGGCCGCCTGGGCCAGGTCCTTCCAGCCGACCGAGGGGTCGAACCCCTGGATCACCGCCTCGGGGTCCTCGGCGGCCGATTCGGCGACCTCGTGACCTGCCCCGGACACGAGGTCGCGCAGGTGGTCGGAGCCGACGACCAGGACCCGGGTGGTCCGGCCCTCGAGCTCCTCGCCCAGCAGGGCCACACCGGCGGCGGCGGAACCGAGCACCTGCTCACCCGCCACCGACAGTCCGAACGAGTTGAGGTGCTCGGCCACGGACTCGGGCGAACGCGAGGCGTTGTTGGTCACGTAGGCGACCGGGACATCCAGTGCGTCGAGCTCCCGGAGGGTCTCCACGGCGCCGTCGATAGCGTGCTCACCCGCGTAGACGACGCCATCCAGGTCGCACAGCAGGACGTCGTGCCCGTCGAAGAAGCGTGCAGCCACGGATCAGTCGCCCTGCGGGTCCCGGTCGGGGCGGGACGCAGAGTCCGGACGCTGTCCCGGATGATCGTCCGGCGCGTCCTCCCACGGCGCGGCACCCTCGGACGCGTCCTCGCGGGAATCCACGACGACGAGTCCCTCCTCCGCCAGGTCGTCAGCGACGGCGCGGTCCCTCCCGGGATGGTCATCATCGGGCTGGCCGTCCTCGGAGCCCGCGGCGGCCGGAGCGGGCGTGGCCGCATCGCCCTCCGTCTCCTCTCCGGTGCTCCCGGGTGGGACCAGGTCACGGGCCCGGGGACGACGCTCCGGTCGCACGTCCTCCTCCACCCCGAAGTCCACGATCTCCGGGTCCGAGAACTCTCCGATCCCGAGGGCCCGCTCCGCGACCCGCGCCTGGTGGCGCCAGTCCTTCGCCTCACCGCCTCGCCCGGCCTCCTCGAGGGCATCGGCATAGGCCCGGAACAGTCGGGGACTGAAGGAGAACCCGCGGTTCCGGTCGAGCTCGGGGACCTGCAACACCTTCAGTGCGGAATCGACGTCCCCGAGGTCGCGGTGGACGCCGGACAGCACCATGACGAGTTCCACGCGGACGGCGCGGTCGAGGGTTCCCAGGTCCACCTCGCCGGCCAGCTCCAGTGCCTTGGAATGACGACCGAGGGCACGTTCGCTGTCCACCATCTCGGGGAGGTGGGTGTGGTCACCGGTGATGCGGCGATAGGTCCGGAACTCGCGCAACGCCTCGGCATACTGCCCCGCGGCGTAGGCCGTCAGCCCGACGGCCTCGCGGACGCAGCCGAGTCGGCCGCCTCGGCGGCTGGCCGCCAGGGCGTGCTCGAACGACAACTGGGGATCGATCTCGAGCAGCCGGCCGGCCATGACCAGGTGCTTGGCCACCCAGGGACGATTGCGCTCGTCCAGCGAGTCGAGTTCCCGGCTGGTCGCGCGATCCAGCTCCCTGCCGGTGACGTCCTCGTCGATCTCCGGGGACTTGGCACGGTCGGGGCGGTTGGCACTGCGCAGGTCGCTGGGGTTGTGATCGGGCGCGCTGTCGCCCCGGTCGCGGAACCCGCGACGGTCCGGGCCGGCACCCCGGCCGCGATCCGCTCCGGGGCGCCCACCGCGCTGATCCTCCCGGAAGCGGTCGTATCCGTCCCGGTGATCACGACGGGGACGATCTCCCCGCTCGCCACGGTCGTCCCGCTGGTACCCACCCTCACGGCGAGGGCGATCACTCCGGTCACCCCGATCGTCTCGGCGGTAGCCACCGCCTGGATTGTCCCGGCGCGGACGAGGGCCCCGCTCACCGCGGTCATCCCGGCGGTAACCGCCCTCACGGTCGTCCCGACGCGGTCGTTCCCCACGCGCGCCCCGGTCGTCCCGCTGGTACCCACCCTCACGGCGCGGGCGATCCCCGCGGTCACCTCGGTCGTCCCGGCGGTAGCCACCCTCACGGTTGTCCCGGCCCGGGCGATCACCACGGTCACTCCGCTCGTCCCGGCGGTATCCGCTGTCCCGGGTGTCCCGGCGAGGACGATCCCCGCGCTCACCGCGGTCGTCCCGCTGGTACCCGCTCTCCCGCCGAGGCCGTTCCTGACGGCCCTCACGGTCGTCCCGACGGTACCCGCTGACGCTGCGGTCACCGGAGCGGGGCCGGTCCTCACGGCGCGGACCGTCCTCCCGACGGTAACCCCCGCCGTCAGACCGAGCGGGTCGCCCCTCGCCGGCATCACGACGAGCGGACGACGAGCCTCCGCGCTCGGAACCGTATCGACCGGAGTCCCGGCCCGTTCCGGCACGCCCAGACTGGCCGCGGGAGTCATAGGAACGGCGATCGTTCCGGGGGCCGCCGCGGGACCCCCGCCCGGTCTGTCCACCGGTCTGCTTCCGGTCGCGGCCGGCTGAACCGGGGCGTTCCTCGTTCTCAGACATCCAGGATCCTCTTTCCTTCAGGTGCGACCGCAACCCGGAATAGGGCAGGGCTGCCGATCGGCCACACCAGAGTAGCCGACATGGTTAAAGCAAGGAGGCCCCGCACATACAGTGCGGGGCCTCCCTTGAATGGTTGTCCGGCGGCGTCCTACTCTCCCACATCCTCCCGGATGCAGTACCATC